>CAYVVO010000164.1:0-5079 GCA_964455275.1 uncultured Candidatus Bathyarchaeia archaeon
TAAGAAAAGCTTGTAGGCTCTCTATAACATGGGTCAAGTCCACGATATCGTCTAGGGTTTTTGGGCGATATTTTTCAACCCACATAACTTCTTCATTAAGGTTCATAACTAATGCTCCAGTAGCCGTGTGACAAGTAACGTATTAAGTTGCACTAATTTGTTTTTCTATATGCAATCGTAATAGTTGCCCAGTTTCTAGTAGGAATCCAAAACAGTTGGTGATTGAAGCTTTTCTGTTTTCATTGTTCCTTTTTCTGTTTTGAGTATCCGTATGTTCCCAGTTTCTTGTTTAGGCTCCAGTATTCGCCTTGGTTGTAGGTGAAGGGGTCTGCTTTTGTGAAGTCGATGTTTCCTTTCTCGTCCAGAATGTCTTGGTCTATGTGGACTTGGACGATTTCTCCGAGGAACAGGTCATGGGCACCCAACGATACTTTATTCTTTAGTACACATTCCATGTTTACTGGGCACTCCCGAATCAGCGGAGCTTCTACTTTGTCTGCCTGCTCTGGGGTTAGTTTTGTTTCGGAGAACTTGTCAGTGTCTCTGCCCGAGGTTACTCCACAGTAATCTGTTTCTCTCAGGATTTTGGCTGTTGGAATATTCACGACAAATTCTTTGCTGTTTTCGATCAGCCCGTGAGAGTATCGTGACTGTCTGATACCTAACCCCACTGTGGGCGGCTCAGAGCACACGGTTCCAGCCCACGCCAAAGTGATTATGTTAGGTTCTCCAGTGGAATCTACGCATGTCACAAGAACAACCGGACACGGAAACAACGCAGTGTAAGGCTTCTTTCTGGTTTTCATGAAGCAACTTCTGATCAGAACAATTATTAACGTTTTCTAAGATGCGAACGAATAGACTTTGGTTTGCGCGTGCTTCTAACGAGTGTAAACCTGTTTCTTGCTGTGTGTATGTGCCCCTTAGGCTCTGGCACCCATCATCATTCTTTCGCAGTCTAGATCGGATTGAACTGAAGATTCGCATTAAACGCCTTCATCATTTTGTTGTCTTTTGAATCAGTATTTTAATTTCATAATTTATTTAGAATCGAAATCCGAAATAGAACCCAAGAATGATAGTGCGTGACCTATTTGCTCAAGCTCATTAAAGACAATAAGGCGCTTAGCCCAGTGATAGCATCGATTATTCTAATTGCGGTTGTAGTAGCTGTTTCCGTCGCGGCAACCACGTGGATGGGTTCAATCTCGCTCAACTTTATGGAAGTCGATGAGTTGAGTATCACTGACCATTCATGGGCTTCAGACATTTCCTACGTTGAACTAATAGTCAAAAATCTTGGAACCAGCTCAGTTACAATAGGCGAAGTGGAAGTGAATGACGTAACCGCCAGTGATGTAATGTTTGTTTCAGGCGACGCAACATTGGACGCTGGCGAAACGGCAATCATCAGAGTAATTCAGAGTTTCACGTCGTCACAAAAGTATGAATTCACGATTGTCACCGCATCTTCTACAAAATTTGTGCATGTCGCCACGTCATCGTCTTCCTCGGAATCTTCGGAAATCTGGTATAACCCGCATTGGCTCAAAAGAAAAGCAGTGACAATCGACAACACTCTGAACCCCAACGACTTGACTGGCTACCAGATTCAGCTTAATGTCCCATACGACTCGGACATGAACTCAGATTTTTCTGATTTACGATTCACCGATAGCGACGGGCAGACCTTAATCTCCTACTGGATTGAAAGTTACGCTCCCTCAGACTCCGCTGCGGTATGGGTGAAGGCTCCCGCTATCCCAGCGTCTTCTACAGAAACGATTTACATGTATTATGGGAACCCCTCTGCCACTTCAGAAAGCAACCCAGATGACACCTTTGACCTGTTTGTGGACTTCACCCGAGACGGGGTGAATACTCATGGAGGTAGTGGTCAAGATGTAGACTCAGCACAATGGGAAATAATCGATGATGCAATTTTGAGGATGTGGGGAAATAACTGGAAGGCAACTGTGAGAAGTTTATCTGTTGTGGACGATGGTAGCCAAGCAATCTGCTTCGATTTTAAAAGCACTGGAGATCAGAGTGAAATATGTGGGGTTGGTTTGGATACAGATAGCGGTCTAAATGTGAATTGGTTCTACCAAATCTATGGATCTCAAAGTTGGGGAATTAATGATCACAAAGGTTATTCCGGTGGTGGAGACTGGCGGTCTTACGTTCTGGTTTTAGATGACTTTAGCGGCGATTTTAACCGATTTGTATTCAGTAACGACGCTGATGGTGGACAGGCAACGGACATCTACTACCGGAATGTCAGGGTCTCCCAGTACACCCCTCAAACGCCCTCTACAGGATTAGGCGCAGAAGAAACCATGTAGCCGTTTCGTAACGGAATCAGATATTTGTGCCAATCTAATTGCCGAATATAGCCTCTAAAAGGTAAAAGGTCAAGTTTTTATCCGTGAATTTTTGCTGTTTGTGGCTTAATTGAGCTTATATCTGTGACTACAGTATTGTTTGTGGGGCAGAGTTTCTGCCCACAGGAGAGTTGGGATTGTCAGCTGACCCTTTAACCACTATCAGAGACGCTGATTTCGTCTTCGAAAACATGCCCGTCAAGATAGTGGCAAACAGGAACAGTCCCAAATTTGATCTTCCAGGCGTGAAAGTTGGTCCCTTCACAGAGGGAAAAGAATACGAAGTCAAATACTGGATAGCCCAAGAACTGAAAAAGGCTGGAATAGTCCACATCCGCATGGAAGAACCCCTAGACTTGAGAATAGTTAACAAGATTCACTGGAAAGAACGTACTCAGGCTTCCCAAAGGTTAACGCCTCTTCCAGAGGATTTTTATCCTAAAATTCGGCGTTACCTAGAAGAGTTGAACGAGGAAGCCATCAAGAAACCGGAAAAAAGGAGCGATTATGACAAAGCGAAGAATCTATCCGACGACATAACCCAGATGAGACTGAAAAAGATAGTTTCTTTGGCATCATCAGCAAGAGATCAAACAGGTCAAATCCTCCGAAGCCTAACAAAAGAAGAAAAATATGTTTATGGCTGTTTACACAAGATCATTAGCGAATGGAAAACTGAAATCCTGAAAACACAAGGAGGCGACAAAACATGACAGAAGAAACGTTAACAGCCGACCCAGAAACACTCTTTGTAGACTTCTTCAAAATAGACAAATACCGCGAACGCCTCTCAGGCATGGCAGTTGCCGGAAGCAAATCCTTTATGGTAGATTTTGATGAACTCTTGGCAACCGAGCCTAAACTCGCCCAGCAACTCATGGAGAAACCCGACGAGTACCTGGAGTATGCAAACCGAGCCGCCAAGGCTCAGCTGCAGATAGAGGAACCTGAATACGCAGAAGAAATCGGAAACGTCACAGTCCGGTTTTGTGGATTACCAGAAACCACACCTTTACGAATTTTGGGTTCCAAGCACATAGGAAAGCTTGTTATGTTGGAGGGCATCGTTGTCCGCGCCAGTCCTGCTAGACCCATGGTTATGGAAGCAGCATTCAAATGCAAATGGTGCGGCGCAATGTCTCATATCATTCAATCTGGTCCCTTCCTGACAGCACCCCTTGCATGTAGCGCCCCCGAGTGCAGAAGAAAAAGTTCCTTCGAATTCATTCAGGAAGAATCCACCTTCATCGACTCCCAAGACGTCCGCATCCAAGAACGACCCGAAGACCTTCCTCCAGGTCAGCTTCCAAGATGGCTGGACATCAAACTTCTAGAAAGAGACCTTGTTGACATGGCGAGACCTGGAGACCACGTTTGTGTAGTTGGAATCACCCGCGCCGTTGCCTCACGCCTCCCAAGGGTTGGACAACTCCGATCATTCACATTACATTTAGATGCAAACTATATCGACGTTGAGAGCAAAGAGCCTGAAAAAGTTCTTATCACGCCGGAAGAAGAGAAAAAGATTCTTGAACTGGCAAGAGACCCTGACATCCACAGCATGATTCTTCGTTCTTTGGCGCCTTCTGTGTACGGATACGAGCACATCAAAGAAGCAATAATGTATCTTCTCTTCGGAGGAACCGCGAAACAGTTCCCAGACATCAACATCCGTGGAGACCTGAACGTTCTGCTGGTGGGAGACCCAGGAACAGCCAAGTCCCAACTCCTACAATACGTGTCCAAGATTGCTCCTCGAGGTCTATACACTTCTGGGCGTGGAACTACAGCCGCGGGATTGACGGCTGCGGTGCTTCGCGACAAGGCTGGGGGAATGACTCTTGAGGCTGGAGCTTTGGTGTTGGCGGATAAGGGTGTAGCAGCCATAGACGAGATGGATAAGATGCGAACTGAGGACAGGGTAGCCATTCACGAAGTAATGGAGCAGCACACGGTTTCAGTGGCGAAAGGCGGAATCGTTGCCACCTTGAACGCTCGAACATCCATCCTAGCCGCAGCTAACCCATCCCTTGGCAGATATGACCCTTACCGAACAGTGGCAGAGAACATTTCCCTCCCAGTCACCATCCTCTCAAGATTCGACCTGATATTCGTTCTAAGGGACGTGCCAGAGAAGAACCACGATATAGAGATGACCGAGCACATCCTCGACCTCCACAGAACAGGTGTAACTCCTGTTGAGCCGCCCATAGAACCTGACCTTTTCAGAAAATATGTAAGCTACGCCAAAAACCTGAAGCCTATCCTGACACAAGAGGCTCTGGAACGGCTGAAAGCCTTCTATCTGCTCATGCGAGCAGCCAGCGAAACCGAGGGAACGCCTGTGGCTATAACTGCCCGGCAGCTGGAGTCGTTGGTGAGGGTGGCTGAGGCTAGGGCTCGGGCGTCGCTGCGGGATGAGGTTCTTGCAGAGGATGCTGAGAGTGCAATCAAGATAATGAAGACGTCGCTGGAGCAGGTTGGAATCGACATTTCCTCCCAAAAGTTTGACATAGACATCATAATGACTGGCAAACCTAAGAGCGTCCGCGACAAGATGTCTGTTATTCTCGGGCTCATCACAAGCATGGAGAAGGAAACTGGGATGGTGGATAAGGCGAGACTGCTGGAGAGTCTTCAAGCCGAATATGACATCCTGTCTGGAGAAGCAGAACGGCTCATTGGACAGATGCTG
>CAYVVO010000165.1:0-5097 GCA_964455275.1 uncultured Candidatus Bathyarchaeia archaeon
TTTCGCAGATGCAGCCAAGACTGCTTCAAACAAAACCGTCAATTTCTCATTTTTAGTTTCACTCTTCTCTCTCCCCGATTCTACGAGTCGTTTCAGCGCCAGCCTTATTATGCAATTCAACAAAACGCAGTAACATTGGGATGAAAAATCATGAACAAAACAGCTTACAAAGATCAGGTAATAAAAAGGCTAACGTACATCCAGATCCTCGCTGAACAGGAAAGATACGAGGAAATCCAGAATCTTCTAGAAACAAATTTTGTGCTGGTGGCTTAAAATGGCAGTATCCATATTATGCCACAGATGTGGCAAAACCCTATTCACGGGACGAGAAGCCATTCAACCATATTACGTTCGAGCAAAAAACGAATGCAGATGCCCCTCTTGCGGAAGAAAACTTTCAAACAATTCAATGAGCGTACAACTTGACCTGCTAAACAGCCGGCACTGACCTTCTGGCTAAGCGCCACAAAAGTGGCGAACAAAAAAGAAGCCCATTCTGTTATTCGGTGTTTTTCATCACATTTTATTACAGATGGATTTCTGTCAAAGGGGCAGTTCATGCTTTCTGATTACGCTGTGCAATCGATTATCTGATATTTAGGCAGGAACGAAAATGTAATCAGCACAGAAACCGAAACTATGTTGCCTAGGTGACCTACAGGTGAAAATTCTCTTCGTGGAGCCTCCGAAAGATTACTGGTTCGTAATGGGCGAGTATCTGCCTCCTCCCTATGGGATTCTTCAACTCGCAGCCTACCTCGAACACAAAAACAGTGACGCAGAGATTCAAGTTTTGGACTGCAACGCTGAGGGGTTGGATTGGAAGGGACTAGAAAAACGGATAGAATCCTTCAACCCGGACATGGTGGCTTCGAGCGCGCTTGCCACCTGCAATACGTATGTTGCCGCCAGAACCTTGGAAATCGCAAAGAAAGTGAATCCTAACGTTGTAACGGTTGCTGGGGGGCAACATTTCACGGTTCTGGCTGAGGAGAGCCTAAAAACATACCCTGAAATCGACGTGATTGCGCGGGGAGAGGGAGAAGAAACCCTTGTTGAGCTGGCGCAAACAGTTGCGGATGGGCAGCCGTTTTCGTCTGTGAAAGGAATCTCCTTCAAAAACAATGGACATATCATACATAATCCTCCGCAGCCTCTAATCGAGAACCTTGACAGTCTGCCCTTTCCCGGGTACAAGTTTGTGGAGAATCTGCTCCAGAAATACCACTTCACAGGCATGGCAGGCAACAAAACCAGATACGCCTTAATCGAAGGCTCCAGAGGGTGCCCTCACAGATGCACCTTCTGTACCCAATGGAGGCACTGGGGAAGCAAATGGAGGATAAAGTCTCCGGAACGGATTGCAGACGAGTTCGAATTTTGCTACCAAAACTTTGGAAGCAGATTCCTGTGGCTCACCGACGACAATTATGGTCTGGGCAAACGCGCAACCGAGCTGGGCGACGAACTCATAAGCCGAGGCTTCGCAGATGACCTTATGTGGTTCATGCAGGCAAGATGCGACGACGTTGTGAAACACGCGGATGTTCTGCCCAAGATGCGGAAGGCTGGGCTCCGCTGGGTTCTCTTGGGGGTGGAGAGCCACAGTTCATCTACGTTAGACTCTTTCAGGAAGGAGACGACTCCAGAAGATGCCCGAAAGGCGGTGAAGCTTCTGAAGGAGAACGACATTTTTTCTCAGGGCATGTTCATTATCGGTCAGCGGAAGGACACATCTGAATCTATAGCGGCTTTGAGGGAGTTCGTGAATGAGTTGGACCCTGACTTGGCGATCTTTGCGATTCTCACTCCGTTTCCGGGAACTGCTGTCTATGAGGAGGCTAAACGGAACGGGTGGATAGAGGACTGGAACTGGGCAAACTATGACATGGTTCACGCAGTCATGCCCACCGAGACCCTGTCCACCGCGGAAGTGCAGGAGGAGCTCTACAGGTGCTACAGAAGTTTCTTTGGCTCTTGGCGCAGAAGATTCGGTGGACTCTTCGCAAGGAAGGCACTGAAGAGGAAACTTTACTGGTACATGGCTTCCCAGGGCATCGTGAATCAGTTTAAAAAAATGTTCTGAGTAGAAGAGTTATGTCGCAGCAGAGTAACATCAGATCGGACATAAAGTATCAACTTCTAGTATCCTTCCTAGGTTTACTTCTTCTCGCAGCGCTGACACTTTTTCCTCCAACAGTCAGCGGAAACCTCTCTTGGCGAAAACCAGTGATTGGCTCAATCTTCAGCTCAATCTGTGTCCTAGGAATTCTGGCGGTCTTCTTGCCCAACCGATGCCTGAGAATCTTAGACCTCGGCAAGAAAAACAAAAAGGTTGGTTCAGGTTCATCGAAGCTTTCGTCTCACGGAACATCATATGCTTTGAAGGGGCACCATCCCACCTGCGGAAAATATGATGCCCACATTTTTCGGATAAAAGGCAAAACAGTCTGTGCAGCATGTGCTGGTCTGCTCCTTGGGGGGCTGTTAGCTTTGGCTGGGGCATCAGTCTACTTTTTTGCGGGTTGGCGGGTTGCTGAGCACAGTTCATTAATGGTTTTGCTGGGAATTGCGGGAGTAAGTTTCGGGTTGTTCCAATTCAAATTTAGGAGTCTTGTCCGCTTATCCGTGAATACCGTTTTTGTTGTTGGGGCTCTTTTAATTTTGGTGGGAATCGACGAGTTGGTTCACAGTTTATTTTTTGATCTGTTCGTGGTCAGTTTGATTGTTTTTTGGCTTTTCACCAGAATATCTTTGTCCCAGTGGGACCATGAGAGAATCTGTTCTGATTGTACGATTGAAAACTGTGGAATCAGAGGATAGAAAAAGGGAGGGGGTTAACGCTTGCGAGTGATTGTGTATAGTGCTCCCGCAACCATTAATGTTCCGAAGATGATTATTATGAAAGCCCACAGGGGAAAGTCTACATCGAGAACAGCGGTGACGCCCCACAGGATGATCATGAGCCCAAGAACTAAACCTCCGATCGCTCCGCCGTGGGGTAACCCGAAGCATTCGTTCTCTTTTCGTCGCCGTTCACGTCTAGTAGGTGGGTGGCTGGACAAGGGTTCCTTGCATTTAACACAAACCACCGCATCATCCTCGTTTTTAGTGCCACATTTTGTGCAGTAAACCATTTTATTCACCAACTTGTTTGTGAACCTGCCAACAGGAAGGCTGTCACACTCCAGAAACCTATTCGGCATGTTGAGTATAAAAGATATTTCATCAAAAAAGCTATTCAACTGCCAATTCTAGTCAACTTTTGAGGTAGCGACCAGAAGAAGAAACAGGTTTTAAGGCTAGCAACAAGTGAAATTTCTTACTGCGGGTCGTAGTTTTTGGGCAAAAAGGTCCAGGACATGAAAATTGGTAAGGTTAATAGGGTTTGTTGCTCAACTATTTTGTAGGTGAGGATTGTTTTGCCTCCGGTTAAAGTTTTAGAAAACATTTACTGGGTTGGAGCAGTCGACTGGAACCTCAGACACTTTCACGGCTTCACATACTCAACTCACCGCGGAACCACATACAACGCATACCTGATCATAGACAAGAAAGTCGCCCTAGTGGACACCGTGCAGCATTCTTTTGCAGGGGAAATGATGGCGAGAATCAGAGAAATAATCGACCCCTCCAAGATAGACTACATCATAGCAAACCACGTTGAATCAGACCACTCCGGATCAATCGCAGAAATCCTGAAGCACGCACCCAACGCAACAGTGGTAGGCACAGCCAACTGCCAGAAAGGGCTAGAGAAACACTACTTCGGCAACTGGAAGTTTCAGGTAGTAAAAACGGGTGACACCCTAAGTTTAGGCGATAGAACTCTCAGTTTCCTTGAAGCCACGATGCTGCACTGGCCAGACAGCATGTTCACATACATAGAGAAGGACGCGCTTCTGTTGCCTAACGACGGTTTTGGTCAGCACTTGGCAACCTCGAAACGGTTCGATGATGAGGTGGACCAGAACATACTGATGTGGGAAGCTGCGAAATACTACGCCAACATTCTGTGGCCTTTCAGTGCGCTGGTGACAAGAAAGATTGAAGAGGTGCAGAAATTAGGCTTGAAGATTGATATGATTGCGCCCAGCCACGGCGTAATCTGGCGAAAAGACCCCATGAAGATTGTGAAGGCTTATCTCAGGTGGGCTAGTGGAGAGGCGAAGAAGAAGGTTCTGATTGTCTACGATACGATGTGGGAGAGCACCGAGAAGATGGCTAAGACTATGCTTGAGGGAATCAGCAGCGAAGGCGTCGAAGCGACATTGTATAGGCTCCCGTTTAGTGACGAAGGCGACATCATCGGAGAACTGCTTGAAACAAAAGGACTGCTTGTCGGCTCTGCAACAATCAACAACGGCATCTTGCCGACCGTGGCTCCGTTTCTCAGAGAAATAGAGGGCTTGAGACCACGAAACAAGCTTGCCGCCGCTTTTGGCTCGTTTGGCTGGGGAGGCGGAGCAACTGCGACTATAGAAAAGTCGCTGAAAAGTGCTGGCATGGAACTAGCTGTGCCTGCATTGATGGTCAAGTGGGTTCCAGACAAAACTGAACTGCAGAAATGTTATGAGTATGGACGGGAGTTTGCCAAGAAAATAAAAGCAGCAGAATAGAACCTAATTCCTATTCTTTTTTCGTTTTTCTTTCTTTTCCCATTTTCATCCACCATTCGGGAACCTTGAAGTCTTCTGTTGTGTCCCATCTGTCGAAGGGTTTTATGTCCAAGACAGGTGTGCCGTCGAAGGCGTCTAAGCCCTGAACAGTGATTACGTTGCCTTCTACCTTCAGCAGTTTAACCCGAGTGAGCCCGATTGGGTTTGGGCGGTGAGGCGTCCGAGTTGCATATATTCCGAGCAGCGGCATGTCGCTTCTTCCCCGAGGACGAACCTTCATGACTCTCCTGCCTTCATCCGACATTCTATGCAGCCAAAAAAGAACAAACAGATGCGAAAACTCTTCCACACCCTCCAGAGCCTCAGTCAAGTCCTCACGGAAAACTATCCTCGAAACCACATTCCTGTCCCTGACTTCCTTGCCAACCGCCTCAGTCTGAACGAAACCCACAGGCTCCAAGTTAATCTTACTCGA
>CAYVVO010000166.1:0-3116 GCA_964455275.1 uncultured Candidatus Bathyarchaeia archaeon
TCGCCTAACAGACCTTTCTGGAAAATCCTACGTGAAGCATGTAACCATTTTCAGGAACCATGGACGCGAAGCAGGAGCATCCCTCTCGCACGCTCACACCCAGCTGATTACAACTCCCTTTATTCCCAGAATTCTGGAAGATGAATTGGAGGCAAGCAAAAGTTTCTGGACAAAAAACCATGCGTGCCTGCTTTGTAACGTTTTAGCCAAAGAACGGGAGAGTCCACGTTTCATTTGGGAGAACAACAGTTTCGTGGTTTTTGCCCCTTGGGCAAGCGTTAACCCCTTAGAGTTTTGGGTTCTGCCTAAGCGTCACCAGTCAAACATGCTGGCTATGTCTGGGGGCGAGGCTGAAGATTTGGCTGAAACCATGCGGGTTTGTTTGGGTGGATTACGGTCTTTGCTAAATGACCCGCCATACAATTTCGGTTTCCACACGCTGCTAAAGAAAGATGCAAGGGAGTGTTACCATTGGCATCTGGAAGTTTACCCGCGGTTGGCGGTATGGGCTGGGTTCGAAAAGAGCACGGGGATGTTCATTAATACAATTTCGCCTGAGGACGCTGCCGCGGAACTTAGGGAAGCTGTTAAAGCAGAGAAGAAGGGTTTGCAGTAACCGTTAGGATGTTAGCTGTATAGGCTCAGCACTTTTCTGATGCCGTCGACTGTAAGATGGTATTTTTCGGTTTCGTCTGAGCGAAATGAATGCGCGTAGCCCAGTTCAATCAGTTTTTTTAGGTGAGTCTGCAGTTCCGGAGCCTCCATTCTGGTCCACTCTGAAATCTGTTGGATAGTCAACGATTTGGATGATTCAGTTGCACCTATGTTGTGGAGCATAATCAGAAGGCGCAGTTGATTGGGCTGCTCATCAGGTTGTGAACGGAAAGAATTATTCTCGCCCAAAATTATTCCACCACCTTTCTGTAAACTTCCACAGTCTTCATAGCAACCGCTTCCCAACTATAAGCGTTGTGGAGCTTTTCTTTTGCGTTTTCAGTCAACCATTTAGCATGATCTGGATCAGACAAAACTCTGTCAATCCCCCATGCGATAGATGCGGGATTCTTCGGGTACACGAAAAGTCCTGTGCGGTCATGTTCTATCACCTCAGCTAATCCGCCCACTTTGCTGGCTACCACAGGAACGCCAGTAGCCATTCCCTCTAGGGCAACTATGCCGAAAGGCTCGTAGACTGAAGGAACCACCAAGACGTCTGCGCTGGTCATGAGGTTGATAACTTCTTGATCAGACGCAAAACCTGTAAACTGGATCTTTCTGTTCTGTCCGCTGGCTTGGGCTTCAGCTTCTAGAATGTCCCTTGACCAGCCTTCTCCGACAATAACGAATTTTGCTTCTGGGTAACGTTTGGCTATGCTGGGTATTGCTCGGATGAAGTATTCTATCCCCTTTTGGGGAACTAGGCGTCCCACGCAGAGAATCAGTTTTTCGCCGTAGCCCACTCCGTAGCGCTGTCTAACTGCTCCGCGGTCAACAGAAATTTGGTATTTTGTTGTGTCTATTGCGTTCGGAATCACGTCAACCTTTTCCCATGGCAGATTAAAGTGGTCGCAGATTTCGTTTTTCATGGATTGGCTGCACACGATGACTCTGTCCGCTTCGTACATTGCCCACCATTCTATCCCGTTTATGGAAAATGAGTCAGGGCTGTGGAGACCCTGTGCTCTTCCAACCTCGGTGCTGTGCACTGTCAGAACCATCGGTTTTTTCATGTAATGCTTGAATGAGATGCCTGAGAAAGCAGCTAGCCAGTCATGAACATGCATAACATCAAAGTCAACGGAGTTAGTTACATCCGCCATTCTCTTGGTTAGAAAGTGATTGAACAGCAGAACCCATGTGAGAAAGTTGGGGTGCCCCAGCTCTGTTGAGGCTCGGTAAACTTTGACTCCGTCCATTTCTTCGTAGTTTGGTGAGCCGGGAAAGTCCAGCGTGAAAAGGTGAACCTCGTGGTTTTGCTGAACTAGGGCTTTGGCTAAGCCTTCGCAGTGGCGGGCTATTCCACCCACCACTCTTGGCGGGAACTCCCAAGTTAGTGTGCCCACTTTCATCTTTTTGCTCACCAGCCTTATGTTATGGTAAATTGAATTAATATGTTATTAAGTTGATTCTATGAATTGAAAGCCAATATTTAGTTTATTGAATCTGTAATATGACCACAGGATATAAGTTTCTTTGTACGTCACAAACCTAAAGAAGGTCTATGAAGTTAATGCGCGTACAGGGATATGGGGATTCGTTGACTCCTGTTCCGTCTGCAAA
Organism: uncultured Candidatus Bathyarchaeia archaeon; assembly: GCA_964455275.1. Taxonomy (GTDB): domain Archaea; phylum Thermoproteota; class Bathyarchaeia; order Bathyarchaeales; family Bathyarchaeaceae; genus Bathyarchaeum. The sequence goes on from CAYVVO010000166.1 coordinate 2,281, forward strand.
ACAGTAGAGTCGAAAGCTGGCAGATTTATATTTAGTTAAGAAGATAGATAAACTAACTTTCAGAGGAGGATGCATTTTGTCTGAAGAGGAAGAGGAGTTTGATGTAATTATTGTGGGTGGCGGTCCTGCAGGACTCAATGCAGCGATCATGTGTGACACGAGGCATCTGAAGGTTCTTCTCTTGGAAAAGGACAAACTGGGCGGTCTTCTTGCAAGCTTGTATCCCACAAAGACGATTCCGAACTACCCGGGTTTTCCGGAGATAACTGCCATAGAGTTAGTGAGGAATTGGTTGGCAAATTTGAGGTTCAGCGGCGTTACCGTGAAGAAAGAAACGGCTCTCAGCATGACTAATGATCGGGTGTTGACCACAAACCGGAAAACGTACCGAACGAAAGTTGTGGTCATTGCCACGGGGGCTAAACCTCGGCGGCTGGGTTTGCCGAATGAGGAAAGGTTCAGCATAGACGACAAGGGTGTATATTATTTTCCGTCTCATAAGGAAGCGTTTTTGGGTAAACGCGTTGTGGTGGCGGGTGGGGGAGACACAGCTATTGACGCCACACTTGAGATGCTGAATTTGGCTAAAGAGATAACATTGGTTCATAGAAAAGAGGGGTTCCGCGCCTTTGAAATGAACGTGGACACGGTGAAGAGAAGCGGGTTGGTCGATTTTGTTATGAGGGGCGAGGTGAAGGCGATAGAGGGAAAAGACAGGGTTGAGGGCGTTGTTATTCAACAGCAGCAGAAAGTGTTCAGAAAAGATGCTGACGCAGTTATAATTTCGATAGGTCTTGTGCCTGAGGACTCGTTTTTCAAGAACCTCGAAATAAAAA
>CAYVVO010000167.1:0-2288 GCA_964455275.1 uncultured Candidatus Bathyarchaeia archaeon
CCCCATCAAAGAGCACATGCGGTTTGGAATAATAAACTTGGACAAGCCTGCTGGACCGTCAAGCCACGAGGTTACAGCATGGCTCAAGCGAATCCTCAGCCTTGAAAGTGCCGGTCACGGCGGGACCCTTGAGGCTTAAAATAGCCGGGGAAATCCCAAAGTCACCGGTGTTCTACCTAATGCTATAGAGGATGCTACAAAGGTAATTCAGGCTCTTCTGTTGGCAGGCAAAGAATACGTCTGCGTAATGAGGCTCCATTCTCAAATTCCACAAAACAAAGTTGAAGAAATCTTAGATGAATTTCAGGGACCACTCTATCAGCGACCTCCTGTACGCTCGTCGGTTAAGCGGAGGCTTCGGATAAGAACAATCTACTACAATAAGTTCATGGAGATGGACGAACGGAACGTTCTCTTCAAGGTTGGGTGTGAAGCGGGAACATACATACGGAAACTCTGCTACGACATCGGCGAGGCTCTGGGATGCGGCGCCCACATGCAGGAGCTACGCAGAACAAGAGCTGGACCATTCATAGAAGACGAAAGCCTAGTCACCCTACACGACATATCCTACCTGTTCAGCCAATGGCAAGAAACCAAAGACGAATCCATGCTCAGAAAATTCGTTTACCCCATGGAAAAAGCCCTGCAGCTGATGCCCAAAATCAATGTGCGAGACTCCGCAGTGGACGCCATCTGCCACGGAGCACACCTGACCGCGCCAGGAGTGCTGTCATTAGATTCTGGAATCAAAATCGACGACACAGTTGCCGTTTTCACACAAAAAGGAGAAGCCATAACCATAGCAAAAGCCGCCGTTTCCTCCGAGAAGATGCTGAAGATGGACCACGGCTTCGTAGCCAAGACCAAACGGGTTCTGATGCCACGCGGCATGTATCCTAAGATGTGGCGCAGCAGCCAGTGAAAAGTTGTTTCGAAAAGACTAAAAACCTGTTGGATGCTATTCTACTGTTGTGCCGAGGTCTCCTAGAGCAACCATGTTGCGGGAAATCTGGTAGGGAGCAGATTCCACATTGGAAGTTCACGCCTGGAATCTCCGACTACGGTGAGCCTGTGATCCATTGGGTCGCGAGGGTTCAAATCCCTCCCTCGGCGCCACAAGTACATGATTCACTTTATAGGGCATTCTCTGGTTTGTGGTAGACGGTTGTTTGTCGTCATTGTAACGTCTAGAAGGGACAATAACAGGGCAAGTTAGCAGAAAATGTTGTTCAACAGAGATACAGAACAGATACATTAAAAACACTTCATTGACAAAAAGAAAGTGTTCTTGTGATTGCGATGGGCGGTAAAAGAGATCGAGTGGAAATCATGGCGGACATTCTTGGTTTATGTTCAGAGCCGAAAACCAAAACGCATGTGATGTATGGAACAAATCTGTCATGGAAGATGCTTCAGTATTATCTCTCTGAACTGCAATCGCTGGAACTTCTGGAAGTCCACAACAATTCAACCAGATACGTGACAACCAAGAGAGGACTGAATTTTGTGGAGAAGTGGAAAGATCTGCAAAAGCTCCTCTGAACTAATCGGTTAGGTTCTAGGCGGTCTTTTTTGGGCATAACGGTAACGTCGGGGCTGCCCCTCTCTGGTCAGCAACCCCTCTTTCACCAAGTCCACTAGTGCGTGGGCTACTGCTGTGCGGTCGTAATGGAAGCCTCTGCGCGCCATTTCACTGTGGACATCCCCTAGTCCATGTGGAGATGCAAACCACCCTTCTGACCAGAGCTTCTGTATGAGGCTTTTGCATGTTTCTGCCCTTGGCGCGGGGAGGGGGCGCTCGGGTATGATCATGGCTTCCTTTGAGTACTCTGTTACTGTGGACAGGATTCGTTTTACGGCTTCTTCCAGCTGGTCTTGTTGGCATTCTATCTCGAATTCTAGGTTTCCTACTTTCATTTTTAGGCGGATTGGGGGTTTTGTGGTTTCTGTCATTGTTCTCCCTTATTGTTTATTGTATTGTTCATGATGCACATGCACAACATTTAAATATTCATTCGCCCAAACCACATCCATATTGGTGAATCCTATTGATTGAACAATTACATTATACAACAACACCAACATATAACTTTCCACCCCAAATAGAGAACCTACAACTCCCCCCAACATTCATGGAACTAAGCCTCAACTCCATGAAAAACATAGAAAGCAGCTATTTACAGACAAACCAAACCCCCATCAACCAACCCGCAACAGAATATATTGCAGACGCAACACCAATCATGAAGATTCAACACCCCTCCACAATAAAGACGATTCCCCTA
>CAYVVO010000168.1:0-4022 GCA_964455275.1 uncultured Candidatus Bathyarchaeia archaeon
TAAGTCAGTGAACCACGTGGTTGTAACGGATAAAAATGGAGCGATCAAGGGTATGGTGACTTCTTGGGATGTTACCCGGGCTGTTGCTGAAGGAAAAAGGAGACTAGCCGACATCATAACCAAGAAAGTGTTTACTACCAGACCTGATGAGTCGCTGGAGGCGGCTTCAAGGAAGATGGCGCAGCATCACATATCTGCGTTGGCAGTGGTAGATCATAGCAAGAAGGTTGTGGGGCTCATAACCTCTGAGGATATATCTAAGTTGAGGGGAAGGTGAAGAAATTGGATAGGATTCTGTTAAGGTTCTCTGAGGAAAACATTGAGGAGCCAATAACTTCACAGGTGATTCTGGAGCTTGGAATCCCAATGAGAATAGTGACTGCCACCATCAATTCCCTAGGCGGAGACATTTTGGTGGAAGTTCCTGCAATTCACCTCAAAAAGATCGTTAAAGCCTTCAGGGATAAAGGTGTGATCGTCAAGTTTCCGAAGCTCATCGAAGTGGACTATGACAAGTGCTTTGACTGCGGCGCATGCTACGCTCTATGCCCAGTGGATGCCATATCCTTTGATGAGGATCATTCTGTGGTTTTCGACGAGAAGACCTGCATCGGCAGTCCCTGCGGGCTTTGTGTTGATGCTTGTCCAGCCCGAGCCATAAAACTTGTTGAGCAGCACCGTAACCACCCAAAATGAAAAAACATAACCTGTCTAAACGCGCTTTCCAGCATAAAGAGTCAAACTGCACAATAATCTCAGATAAAGAAAGCGCAATCGAGAAGGCAGCCTCCTCAATCAAGCATCACCGTAGACAGCTTGAAGAATACATCCAAGAGCATCCCCAATTTTTGCATTCTCTTGAGCCTGTTCCAGTGGATGATGGACCCGAAGTGGTGCGGTTGATGGCTGAGGCTTCCGCGAAGGCGGGTGTGGGTCCTATGGCTGCTGTTGCCGGGGTCTTGGCTGACCTTGCAGTGGAGGAGATGCTACGTGATGGCTGTAAGGTTGCGGTGGTGGAGGATGGAGGGGAAGTTTCTGCTGTTTCAGATCAGCCAGTTGATGTTGCCTTGGCTGCGGGTGATGCTCCGCTCTCCAGAGAGATGGGCTTCAGGCTGAAAAAATTCCCCATAGGAGTAGCTACAAGCTCAGGGTTGTATAGTCACGCTTTCAGTTTCGGGGACGCTGAGGCGGTGACAGTTTTTGCTGTTGACGCTGGGGTGGCTGATGCTGCGGCTACGGCTGTTGCGAACCTGATAAAAGGCGACGATGTTGATGGCGTGATTAGGCAGGGGATAGAGCGAGCGCTGAGCATAGAGGGGGTTAAGGGCGTTTTCATCTTGTATCGGGGTGTTGTTGGAAAGGGTGGAAAAGTGCCTGAACTAATAAAAGTGAACCCAAAAGAATAGAGTCAGGTTCCTTACTACCAAAAAATTTACTTATTTCTTCCATACAAGTCTTTTATGGTGGGAGAAGGTGACTGGCTGATGGAGCCTATATATTGGGTGTCCCTTTTGGGAATCGCCATGTGTATTCTTTTGGGTTTTTTCGGTATCGTGAAGGCTCGACGAAGAAGAGAGCCAACATACTATTGGGTAAGTGGAATTTGTTTTCTCCTCGTCATTGCGTTTGTTGCGGCTCTGCTTAACCAGTTTCTTTTGTTATTCGCTATGATGGGTGGAGCGCTAATAATTTCTATTGGTGTGCTGCCTCGGGTTATGGAGCTCTACGGGGAAGAAATTGTTAAGCAAAAACAGGAAACAGACGTTTCAGCTCCATTGCGGATGAGAGATTTTCTGACATGGAAAGGCTGGATAAAATTCAGGGCAATCCACGGCTTACGTAAGACGTTAACAATTTACATTATCGTAAACATAGTAATTCTTGCAGCATCAATGCTGACCTTAATCGCCCTCGGCTTAAAGACCCCACTAGCGGCTGGCTTTTACATGGTTTTCTATACAGCATTCTCATTCATATTTTTCTACCGCCAAATCTGGAAAGCCCTCAAAGACATTTAACGAAACATCACAAAAGAGAAATTACCTGTTTTTGTTGTTTCCAAGTTTTCCAGAAAAAATACTGTTTTCAACAATGTACCTTTATTAGTCTCCTGATATGATTTTGGAGCTACCTGTTTTTGGGCAGTTTCCTTTTGCAGACCATGATCAGCAAGGTTGCGATGATGAGCAGGGCAGAATAATCCACGCTGAAAACTCTTGAGCAGTTGTTACATCAACTGGATTCTGGAGTGGACAGTTGTCTTGGTTTTTCTCGTCTATGATGTATGGCGCGTTTCCTATGCGGTCATGATCAGCGAAGTCCGTATAGTCACTCCAGTAGTTGCCTTCTTCGCCATTATCCCAAATCTGTGTTGATTCAGAAAAAGCAGATGCTTGTTGACTGTTGTTCAAGAAATTATTATGGTAAAGCTTGTTGAAGTTTCCTGCGTTGTGTGCTTGACCGCGCCCATCATGCCAGTAGCAGGAGACACCGAATCCGTTATTTTCTAAATTATTATGATAAACCATAACGTTAGTGGTGTTTACGGAGAGACGAATGCCTGAATTTTCTTTGTGTTCCACTATATTGTTTCCATAGATCTGAAATGAGTTTGATGAACGAATCCAGATGCCATCGCCCTCGTTATTTTCTATGTTATTTGCGTTAATGATGTTGTTTTCGCATTCAATGGAGTAAACACCTGCACCGTTTCCAGATATGTTGTTTTCGGAAACACGGTTGTTGGTGGACGAACGTAAACCTACGCCATATCTCGGATTGCCTGTTATATTATTCCCAGAAATAACTATGTTGTAACTATCGTCCAAATAAACTCCATAGTCATTGTCCATAATATTGTTCCCACGAATAGAGCACCTCGTTGCAGATTCAAGGCGAATTCCTCCAATGGGCACGCGGTCTGTGGTTATGTTATTGTTTCTAATGGTGAAGCCAGTAATCAATGTGTCAAAAGTGTAAAGACTGATTACAGGTGGCATTCCCCACCGAGATACCCTTCCTACGATGATTGTATTCTCGCTGTCTTCACCAATGAGCGACAAGTATTTGCTTTCAATATTAAGGCTCTCATTGTAAATCCCATTCTTCACAAATATTGTGTCTCCGCTATTAGCAGAATCAATAGCCGCTTGAATTGTGGGATAATCATCAGGAACAATCCACGCCTTAGAGCTTGTTCTGCCGAGGTAAACAGCATACAAAACAGCACCTACGGCAATTATGAAGACAATGATTATAGCCACAAATTTTTTCGTTATCCCCTTCTTCCCCCATCAGGTTTGTTCAAGATACGCCTGTAAATCACTGCTACAGCCATAACAGCAACCACCATAACAACTAGGGATGCCCATGATGGAAATTCGGGGATTACTTGGTATTCATATGTTTGTCCCATTTGCTCGGTTGTGATGGTGTTGCCTGCGTTATCCTCGGCTATTATAGCGTAGGTTATTTCTTCATCCGCCGGAAATTCGGGTATGGTGTAACTCCAGATGTTTCCTCCAACGTTTGCCATTTCCAGATATCTTGTTGTCGTGGATACCGTGTATTTCAAAGTCACCCGTTTTATGCCGCTCAATTCGTCGAATACCGTAGCGTTGACTACGACTGAATTGGTTGGCTGAACCTCGTTTGCAAGCGGCGCTTGGACTACACCACTTATCACCGGCGAAGTTGTATCCACGGAGAAGTAAGCTGGCTCCAAACTGATCCAATTCCCCTCGGTATCTTTAGCATACACGGTTACACTGTAAACGTCATCAGCTAAACCAGAAATGGTAACGTTTCCAGAAATAGTTACGTTTGATTGATCATTCAAACTATAACACATCAAACTGGACGGCTCATTTAGGGTGAAGATTAGCTCAACACTGTCCACATTGTATGTTATGTTTTTTGGGGATAGAATATATGGGTAGGGTGGAAGAAATCCGAGGGGAGTGTACCTCTCGTTTACTGCCACGGCGGTATAGTTGTCACCAACGCTGATACTTCCTCCAACG
>CAYVVO010000169.1:0-2965 GCA_964455275.1 uncultured Candidatus Bathyarchaeia archaeon
TGTGGTGGCTAACCTGTACACATTCCCATTTCTTCAATCCAAACTCACCTACAATAGTCTCTGAAGCTGCCAATGTGCTAATATGTTTATTCGCCAACATAACACGGATACGCAAAACAGTCAATCAAAAAAGGAGCCAAATGGGGAAAATCTCCCCCGTGGTAACTCATTACCTCGTCGTTGCCTTACTGTTGTTTTCTTTGGGAGGAGGGTTTCATTTTTTCTAGTGTCTTCTCGAAGTATTTCATGCTGATTTTTAGGTCTTTGAGTGTTTCTTTCGCCTTCTCTAGTGTCTTGCTTTTGGTGATGTGCTCTTTGATGACCAGCATCGAAGTTGTGTTGGCTAATGCAGCCAAGTCCGCTCCAGTGTATCCTTCAGTTTTTTCCGCTAACGTGTCTATCTTCACGTCTTCGGCAAGCGGCTTCTTCTCCAGATGAATTTTCAGTATAGCCTTTCGTGCATCCAAGTCCGGAACTGGCACATTCAACAGCCTATCGAATCTGCCTGGACGCAGCAAAGCTGGATCAACAATGTCGATGCGGTTTGTGGCTCCGATCACCACAACATCCTTCAATTCTTCTAGTCCGTCCAGTTCGGTTAGGATTTGGCTGATTACCCGTTCCGTCACCTGCGAGCCGCCATATCCTGAGCCTCTGACAGGAGTTATCGAATCCAGCTCATCAAAGAATATTATGGTGGGCGCTGCCTGCCTTGCCTTCTTGAACACTTCCCTTATTGCCTTCTCGGATTCTCCAACCCATTTGCTCAAAACCTCGGGACCCTTGATGCTGATGAAGTTCGCTTCGCTTTCGTTAGCCACTGCTTTTGCCAGCATGGTTTTTCCTGTTCCCGGAGGACCATACAGCAAAACGCCTTTTGGCGGAGCAGTGTTCATGTACGCAAAGATTTCAGGATACTTCAATGGCCACTCTATAGCCTCCTGCAGCTCCTCCTTCACCTCTGCCAAGCCGCCAATGTCCGTCCATTTGACATTGGGAACCTCAACCAACACTTCCCGCATGGCAGACGGCTCAATCTCCCTCAGCGACTCCTCGAAATCGCTCATGTTAACTATTATCTTGTTCAGTATCTCCACTGGCACACTGTCGGCTTCGAAATCGATTTCAGGCAATATTTTCCTGAGCGCATGAAGAGCAGCCTCCTTAGTTAACGCCTCCAAGTCAGCGCCAACAAAACCGTGAGTAACGTTGGCTAAACGCTTCAGATCCACATCGTCCGCCAGCGGCATTCCACGAGTGTGAATCTGCAGAACTTGGAGGCGACCAGCCTTGTTGGGCACGCCAATCTCGATTTCCCTGTCAAAGCGTCCGGGTCTACGTAAGGCGGGATCTAAAGCGTTTGGTCTGTTGGTTGCTCCAATAACCACAACCTTTCCACGGGACTGGAGACCGTCCATGAGCGCCAGAAGCTGCGAAACAACCCGTTTTTCCACCTCGCCTGTAACTTCCTCTCTTTTCGGCGCAATCGAATCTATTTCGTCAATGAAAATGATGCTGGGCGCATTCTCTTGCGCTTGCTCAAAAATCTCTCGAAGACGCCCCTCACTTTCGCCATAAAACTTGCTCATTATTTCAGGTCCACTTATGCTTGAGAAGTTTGCGTTTGTTTCGCTGGCTACAGCCTTAGCCAACAAAGTTTTTCCTGTTCCTGGCGGTCCATGAAGAAGCACGCCTTTTGGGGCTTCTACACCCAATCTTTCGAAGAGTTCTGGATACCGCAGAGGAAGCTCAATCATCTCTCTTACCTTCCGGATTTCATCAGTTAATCCTCCTATATCCTCATACGTTATCCGAGGGATCTCCGTTGCTAAGACTTTAGCTGGCTTTTCGCTTAGAACAACTTGGGTGGACGGAACTACGATAACGGCGGCTACTGGCGGCTGAAATCCAGTTACAATTAGATTTATTCTGCGACCCATGATTCCGAGGGGTATAAGGTCGCCTCTGGAGATAACGCGGTTCTCCAAGATTTGTTTCAGGTATTCTTCCCCTCCCATTATTCGCAGGGGCTCGGTTGGGGCGATACTGATCTTTTTTGCTTCTTTGACATCAACTTTTTTGATGTCGACTTTTTCGTCTATTCCTGCGCCAGCGTTGTTTCTGGTGTAACCGTCTATGCGAATGATGCCTTTACCATAGTCTTCCTGATATCCGGGCCAGTATATTGCCACGGTCTTTTTCTTTCCATGAATTTCAACAACATCTCCTGCTGAAAGCCCAATTTCAGAACTGCTTTTTGGGTCTATTCTGGCGATTCCACGACCCACGTCACGAGATTGAGCTTCAGCTACGCGAAGAGAAACTTGAGACATAACATATCACCTCATGAACTATTGATCAAACAAGTCTATATCTTTTTGTGTTTCATCATCACATATAAATATTACCAATTTCCCATATTCATTTACCCTTACAAAAACCCGAGGTTTACACATAATCGACGTTTTTACGAATTAACTCAACATTTAACCGATTAATCTGTCGAGTTTATTTGATATAGTGGTTTCCGTTGCCGTTGTGGACTGTTTTTGTCCATTTGTGACGTTTTTTTCCTGTGATTTTGGAGAAGCACAGGTCGATTAATGCTTTTGTGCAGATCAGTATGTTGAGCATGAAAGTTAGAAGCAGCAGGGGAATCAGCCAGCAGATTCTGTTCCTTCCATCCAGATAGGCGCCTATACCCACCTCAAAGAAGGGCGCAAAGTTTCCCACCGAACTATAAAAAGAAATAGGCACCACCATCCACAGAAAATTCATCCATCCCGGGGGTTGAAGCAGAAACAGGACTGCGCCCAGAATCCAAGCCAAAACCGCGAATATGGGAACAAAATAGATGTTGAGAAGCAGAAATCCGTCAACCTTTTCTCGTAAACGCAGATTCCTGCTCCATATAACCGGCCATACGTGCCTGAAGGCGCATTGCATGTGCCCTTTTGCCCATCGG
>CAYVVO010000170.1:0-1230 GCA_964455275.1 uncultured Candidatus Bathyarchaeia archaeon
AAACTGAGGATTTCCCTCTCCACGTCTAATATTCTGAGTTCCTTTCTAGATTTCTGAGCGTCGAAAGGTGTAACGGTTCGTTCTCCCTTCAGGGGCAATATCGCGGCACTCTCGAAAACTTCCGGCGGTTCTGTGCTGATGTTTTGTCTTCCGCGCCTCATAATGTAGATTGTTATCAGAGCTACTACAACTGCCCCGAGTGCAACCGCGTACGGCAATACCTCAGAAATCACGAGGGTTCCTTCTCCAACCACGTTCCTTTTTTTATTGTTGTATATAAGTTTGAGGAATAAGTTTCTGAAGTTTTCGGTTATTCTTGTACAAAAATCCTCTGTAGCCCCTTATAAAACCCTTCATGGTGAAGTATCTAACAAGTTTGGAACAAAAAAGTTATGGCTAAAGCAGCTATGTTGGGGGGGAGAAACCCAGCTTTGATTGACCGGTTTTTGCAGGTTTGCCTGTTAGCCTGCCATCTAAGCTGGAGTAAACAGTCTATCTTTGAAACAGGCTTAACGGTTTTGTTTCGCTCTGCTTTTTTTGCTTCTCAGTTATGGGCTGAGTGTGTTTTATTCAGTGAGGAAGCCAAAAGATTGAACTTCATTTCATAGAGTTCGTCGAGAAACAGAAAGTGGGCTTCCACCTCTTCATATTCTTGTTTAAGCTTGAGGCATAATCGTTTGATGCTAGCCGTCTGGATAATTTGTGCTCCCGCTTTACCCAGCAGCCTCTCTAGATAGGAGATGATAACCTCAATGTTGTTGCCGACCTCTTTCAGTTTCAGTGCTGCCTGCCTTTCTGTAAGTGAGTGAATCAACTTGGAGGCTCTTTCTCCAAGCATCAGCCTGAGTGTATCATCTAGTGCTTCAAACATTAGGTCGTTGAAATTGTCCATTTAATCAATTCACCCTTGAGTGGAACCAAATTTGTCAGTTATTTATTCAGATTCAGACTCTGCCCTAAATAACTTTTTGTTGCAGTCGGATTCGGAATTGGAATTATATGTAAATGTTATATAGAAAAACCTACAAATTAGTCTAATTCTAAGTTGGAGTCTGATTAAATGCCAACAAAAATTGTAGAAAACTTGCGAAGGCGAACCATAAAAACTTTCATGGATATGCTGGTATTGGCTGAGCTACAAGAAAAGCCCCTAAGCGGCTACGACATCATCACCCTCATCCACAAAAAATTCAATGTCTTAGTAAGTTCAGGAACAGTCTACTCCCTCCT
>CAYVVO010000171.1:0-4247 GCA_964455275.1 uncultured Candidatus Bathyarchaeia archaeon
TTGGTTCAAGTATTTCACTAGAGTAGATTCTTTGGAAGAAGCCGAGAGCATCAAACAGGCGGCAGATGGAAAGGTCAAAGCACGGATACTGAAGAACTTCTGAAGCAGAGTTCTTTTCTGCCTCTCGCTTCAAGACTCCTCATTTTTGCAATCCATGAAAAGGCTGAGACGCAAGGCATAATTTTTGCTAAAAAACGAAAGATGTTTAAAGTTGGGCGCTTCAAACAGTTTCTCTGCGGCTAGTGGCTGCGGAAAGAGCGCCGGTGACAATTCAGCTGAACGAAAACCTGAAAGAACGTGTGCTGGAGCTATGTAGGGATATTGCTGGCTCTCGACAAATCGCCGCCGCTTGTCTCTATGGTCCATGGGTCTGCGGATACGCCGACGAAAAGACTGACGTAAACGTTTTGCTGGTTCTTGAAAGCTTCACTCTCCGCGTGAACACCTATTCTGAGTCTGTGGATGGCGTTAACGTCTCGATTTTGACAGTTAACCGTTTGGACTTTGAAAGAGATGTGAGAGGAGGGTGGCTGGGAGAATTCTTCTCCGAAAAGGTCACTGGTCCCTACGAACCCTTAAAGAATGGAGACTATCTGCGGTTCAATGAAGTGAAAACAAAAAAGAGAACCATCTTGGAGCTTCTCGAGAACCTAATCCTAGAATTTCCGGAGTCATCTCACGAGTTTCTGATCAAAAAAGAATACTTCATGTACGAATTTATGATGAGAAGGGCTAGACTGTTTCCTTCCCTAACCTACAGTTTTCTTAACATGTCAAGGAGAAATCTTAGAAGAAAAAATGTGGAAGCGATTATGGATGGATACCTGGAAGCCCTCGACGAACTGGAGAAAGAAAAAATACTTTTTTATTCAGATGGCTACATCAAAATCACGCGAAGCCATATTGCCGCTTTCAAGAAACGGAAATCGAGGCTGCCTCTCTTTCTCAAGTCCATTCAGAGAATAGCACTTCCTCATCTTCTCAGTGTCTACTCAAAAACTGTCAATTCACTTATTCAGGACCAAAGAATCTTCATGGACAACCACCGAAAGGTTAACGCTGACGGTCTGGTTTCCAGACTGGAAGACCCCAAAAAATATGTTTTGCTCCCCACACCTCTGGGACCCGCTTCCCTTTCAGACAAATCTGGAATTGAAGATGTGGCTAGAAAGATTATTCCAGACGGCGAGTTGTCGAAGATACGGCTTAAGAACATTGGGGGCGTCTTGAATGACGTCTACTTTCTCACTTTAACAAAGAACGGTGAAGAACAAAATTTTGTTGTCAAAAGATTCAGAGATTGGTCGAATCTCAAATGGCTATCTCTCACCTTGTGGTCTTTCGGAACCACATCCTTCGCCGTGCTTGGGCAATCCAGACTGGAGAAAGAATACGCCATAAACAAGCTTCTGCACAGCAAAGGCTTTGCGGTTCCCAAAATATTCTATATCAGCCCTCAAAAACGCTTGATCTTCGAGGAGTTCATTGAGGGAGAAAAACTGGTGGAAACCGTCAAGCGGATATTCTCATCTAACAAAGCTGCGGAGGATGTTGCCTTGGTTAAGGAGGCGGGGCGAAGGATAGCGGAGGTGCATAGTTTGGGTGTCAGCTTGGGCGACTGCAAACCCGAGAACTTCATTGTTTCAAAAGATGAAATTGTTCTACTGGATCTTGAGCAGGCAACAAGAGAGGGAAACCAAGCTTGGGATATCGCCGAATTTCTGTACTATTCGGGACATTATAGTCCGCCCATGTCCTCCACCAACGCTGCAGGCATCATAGCCAGAAACTTTCTTGAAGGATACCTGGAGGCTGGAGGAAAAAAGGAGACAGTGAAGAAGGCTGCGTCAGCGCGATACACCAAAGTTTTCAGCGTGTTCACGCCACCACATGTCCTCCTCACCATTTCTAGCATCTGCCAAAAAATGGGAAGAGAACAGGCTGAAAATGAGGGTTAAAATGTGAAGGTGTGTTGTGTCCGTTTCGATAAAACTTTTGTTTTGTGGGTTTCTTTTATGCGAGTTCGCTGTTGAGTGTTTGAGCTTCGTTTTCTGATATCCAGCCCTCGTCTTTTAGCTCTGTTGATCCTTTTTTGATGGCTAACTGTGACTCTTTTGTTCGTAAGATGTTAGCTTTGGTTCCCGCCTCTGTTATCTCCTTCTCAAACACGGGATTCTCTTGGATTAAATCCACAAGTCGGTCAATAAGGGTTGCAATGGCTGGTGAGCGGGACTGGAGAAACGATTTCATTTTTCCAGCGCCGAAGACACCCTTCAATTTTGTTTTGATACCCATGCTGCCTACATATGATGGAGGATAGACAACGTATCTTTCCCCAACTTCTGTTTCGTAACAAACAAAATAGACTGAAAGGTAAACCAGCGCATTTTTTCTTCTTCTTTCTTCGGTGCCAATACTATCAATCTCGTTTAGGGCTGCCTCTTTTGCTTTAATCATCTCATCAATCTGTTTTATTATAGAAGAGGTCTTCTCCTCTAGATCTGCCAACTCCTGCTGCTCCAGTCTGGTTCTAGCCTCCTTTGCAGCTTCTATGTCCCGCAGAGCCTTCATTGCCTCTTCAACACGATCATCAGGTTTCGTTCTTGCCCTCGATACCTTAATTTTCTTTGCATCCTCGACATCCGCTATCTCCTTGTCAATCTCCTTGATTTCCTTGTCCAAAACTGGAAGCTTCTTTTTGATCTCGTCGAGCTGCTGAGTCAACTGAAACTCGCCAGCCTCGTCTTTGTTATCCCTAGCGACTTTTATGTCTGTTTCAATGCGTTCGATGTCGGTTGACAGGCGTTCAAGAGTTCTTTCTGTTCTAACCTTGTTTTGGTGAAGCGTTCGGAGTTGTCTGTCATATTTTTTGGAGATTCTGGTGATCTCTTCATCGCGGCTCTCTTGAATTTTCTTTATTTTCGCCATTACTTTGGGTTTGATCTTCTTGATTCTTTGATCAAACTCTTTTAGGGTCTCCTTCATTTCTGCTCGAAGAGCCTTCACCTGTTCTCTTGTCTCTTTACTGATGAGCTTCATGGTTCTGCTTAGAGTTTTTATTTCCTTCTCCACTGTGTCCCTTAATTCAGAAAGCTTGTCAAGGGAAGCTGAGACCTCGGACTTATCTAGGAGAGGAGATAAAATCGCTTTTGTTGTTGCCCCTTTTCTGATTGACTCGGCGTCTTGGAGATAATCAATTAAATCTTTCGTGAAATTCGGGTTTGTGATGAGGCCTTCTATGGTTTTTCCCTCTTTTCCGGCGAAGTTCTGGAAGTAGCTGGCGTTCTGGGATAGGGCTGCAACGTAGGCTTCACGTGACTTGGAGATTGCTTGAACATCGTTGTCGAAGGCTTTGACGTCTGGAAGTACGTCGTAAGATATTGACGGATTCGTGAATTCCAGTCCATCGAAGATTAGGGTCCTTCCCCTCCATGGAATCAACCATACGGGATAACAGGTTTCAGCTATGAAAGCCAGATTTTCCTCCGGTTTCTTCAAGACTCGCCCTTCGCCCTTCTTTCTGTCTCTTTCGGCTAGATAGAAGATGGCTGCCATCTCCATCTCCTTGGTGAAAGGCTTAAACCTGTCTTTGCCAGCAACCGCGAAGGGAAGAATAAGTTTTTTGATTCTTTTAGGCAAGTTTTCCACCATGTTTCAGTTCACATAAACTTGAAATCTGCTTCTGTTAGTGTGCTGTTTAACTGTCATGATTTGAATCCCCATCCCGCAGAGAGATGAAATCAACTTTACTTTAAGCCATAAATGTTATTTAGGTTTTGTTGCTTTCCGAGTTTTCAACAGAAAACATTAACACAAAGGTGAACGGGACAGAAATCGACAGGTATTGTTGCGTGGAACCAGTTCTTGATCACGGAGCATTTAAATGTGTGTTAAATCTTTGCAGTTGACGAGTTGATAGCTTTGAATTATTGGAAAGACATCCCTGTGGGGGAGAAGCCGCCAAAATTGTTGAATGCTGTTATCGAGGTTGTGAGTGGCTCAAGGGACAAATACGAGTACAAGTCGGATTGGGATGCTTTTGTTTTGGATCGAATTATTCCTTCCTCGGTTGTTTTTCCTGTTGAGTACGGTTTTGTGCCTCAAACATGGTACGATGACGAGGACCCGCTTGACATCATGGTTCTTAGCTATGAGCCTTTAGAGGTCGGATGCATAGTCAGAGTTCGGGTTATAGGCGCTTTGGTAATTGAGGATGAGAAGGGTGTGGACTCGAAAATTTTGTCGGT
>CAYVVO010000172.1:0-2274 GCA_964455275.1 uncultured Candidatus Bathyarchaeia archaeon
AGGAATCGAAGAGCTTGCAGACAGACCAATGGGCAAACTCTCTGGCGGACAACAACAAAAAGTGATGCTAGCCCGAGCCCTAGCAAAGAACCCAGAAATCCTTCTCTTAGACGAGCCATTCAGCAACTTGGACCCAGACTCGCGCGGGCAAATTCCCCTTTTAATCACCAAACTACACAAAGAAAAAAACCTGACCACACTCATCGTCACACATGACATTCACCACATGCTAGACCAATGCAACCGAGTTATCGTAGTAACCGGCGGCAAAATACTCTTTGATGGAACACCCGAAAACGCCCTACCCCTCGTGGAAAATCACCCCCACACCGCTACATTGGAGGAGCACCACCATTGATATGGCTCGAATACGCCATCATGCAACGCGCATTAATAGCATGCATGCTAGCAGGCTTCCTGATGGGGCTAATCGGAGTTTTCGTCGTCAGAATGAGGCTCTCAGCCATCGGCTACTCCATGTCACACGGCGCCTTCGCAGGAGCAGCACTAGGCGCAGCAACCGCAACAAACCCGCTGGCAACAGGACTAGCTTTCGCGTCAGCCACAGCCTTGTTGATTGGGCCAGTCGCAGATAAGGCGCGGTTGCATGCAGACACGATTACAAGTATTGTTTTTCCTTTGAATATGGCGCTGGCTTTCGTGTTCTTGACGATGGTCCCTGAAGTTGGGCTCAGCAGTCAGGTCGCCAACATTTTGTGGGGAAGCGTAATTTCGATGACCAACACTGACTTGGTTTTTCTCGCCACCCTGTTCGCGGGAACGTTGGCTATCGTGTATTTTGTGTGGAAGGAACTGTTTGCGATAATGTTTAACAGGAAGCTGGCTCAGGCGGATGGAATCAACACCAAACCGTTCGTCTATTTAATTATCTTCTTGGCTGGAGTCGTCATAACTTTCAGCCTAAAACTGGTGGGAGGTTTACTCATCTACGCGCTCATATTCAACCCAGCCTCCACAGTTCTACAGTTCTCCGAAAACATGAGAAAAGTCGTAGTCGTCTCCCCACTAGTAGGCATGACCACAACTGTCTCTGGACTAATATCTTCACTGTTTTTTGACCTACCTGTTGGCTCATGCATAGTAATATTTTCGACCATAGTTTTTGCAGTTGCACTTCTTCTATCACCAAAACGAAGAAGAAAGGAGGAAAACAACAAATGAAAAAAACAAAAATGTTAACCCTTGTCATGGCTTTAATGATGCTTCCGCTGCTGCTCAGTTCAGCAGTTCAAGCTCAAACAACAGAAAAACCGATCATAGTGTGCACAACAAGCGCGATAGGCAGCGTAGTTGAAGAACTCTTAGGCGACACCGCAGACGTACTAGTTCTGGTTCAGCCTGGCTTGTGCCCCGCCGACTTCGACATGAAACCCGGATACGTGGACGCCGTAAGCAAAGCAGACATTCTGTTCAAACAAAACATTCAAGGTGAATTCTGGCTGGATGATCTAATTGAAGCCACAGGAAACCGAGACCTGACAATTGTTGCCGTTCCCGGAGTATACAACACGCCTGCAGGAGCAAAAAACTACATCAACGGAGTTGGAGGAAACCTTAGCCAAATTCTACGCATCGACTTAGACACGGCGATTTTGCAGATGCTGACCGATGTTGACAACGTCGCCAGCTTGATGGAAAGTCAAGCCGAAACTTTGAATGCTTCCGAAGTTAAAGTCATCTGCATGAAGTGGCTGCAAACGTTCATCGAATCTGCGGGCTTCACAGTTGTTGCAACATTTAATCCGCCAGAAACGTTGTCTCTTGACGATGAAGCTGTTCTAATCGGGACTGCCAAAAGTGAGGGAGTTGCTTTAGTAGTAGATAACCTTCAAATCGACACAGAGTTCGGGGCGGGAATAGCCACTGAAGCTGGCGCAGAACACGTAGTTTTGACTAACTTTCCGGGTGCCGTTCCAAACACAGAAACTTTGTCTAAGATGCTACGATACAACGCCCAGCAGCTTTTCAACGGCACAGTCACATGGCGATCCACATCTGAACTCAAGGCAGAAACAAACGACCTGAAGAACCAAGTGTCCATATTCCAGTTGACTACAGCATTGTTGGCTATCGTTGCTTGCGTGGAAGCAGTGTTGCTTTTGACCAAAAGAAAACCAAAACAGTGAAACAGAAAATGAACGCGAAAGAATACTTTGACAAGGCGGCAGAAACGTGGGACCAAAGGTTCCACACCCCCAAACTTTCCACGTTTTTAGAAAAACTAGTTCCCCAGTTCGGCATACAAGCTGGACA
>CAYVVO010000173.1:0-1969 GCA_964455275.1 uncultured Candidatus Bathyarchaeia archaeon
AGGTGAAACAGAGACAAAAAATCTGGAGATCGCCTTCGACCACAACAAAACCGTCAAGGACGCCTTCTCTATGTTAAAGAATTTAAATGCTCTGCGCTATGAAAATCATCCCTTGAAACTCACGCACAGATAGGCGGTCTCACAGATACCTATATGTCGTCTGCCAGATATTTCAGATCGAAATCTCTTAACTTGTATCCTGCCCCTATGCTGACGAGGAACGATTCAAAGTCATCCAAGCAATTTCCCCAATCCTTGGCGAAGGCACGCATGAACTCAGCGTATGCTGAGTAGTTCTTGTGAAATGACATCAGAACTACGTCTTTCCCAAAACCTTCTCCGCCAGCACCAAAGATGACGTTAGGGCGTTTGGCTAACCAATCCTTTGACTTTCGTGATATTTTTGCAGCTACGTCTAGCTTAGACTTCGTTTTTGCGAAGGTAAATGCCATTATTTGGTAACCAAGCTTCTCAAAGTCTGGAATTATGGTGTAGGTTTTTATGTATTCTTTTTCGATTCTAGCTCGAGTTCTGGATACAGTGGGCTGCGAGACGCCTAAGATGCCGGCTAATTCCCTGTCGCTTTTCTTAGAATTTTTCAGCATCTCACTTACTAGTCTAAGGAGCTTTTGCGTTTTCATAGTATATTACTTTGGGATAACTCCTTTAAAAGTTTGATGCATTCTTCACCCGCTTCCTTAAAAGAGGATGACAGTCTGATGTTAGTTTCGATACATTTTTGCCGATTTTTGTACCTTAACGTAAGGGGCAGATAAACAGATCACAAACGCGAATCAAGCTCTTCGAGTAGAACCAAAAAGGCGCGGCTAGGCATTTCACAAGATTGTGTTGCTGATTACATGCAGCGTTAACCTAATCTTGTCGGTTAATTTGAATCCACTTCTACGGCTACCCCTTGCTTAATGAGAACTCGAGCATTTTCGGGAGGCAGGGTAGCTATATCCTCTGGCGCAAAGGGACCATACGTTTTCATGTCAGACCCAACCAAGGCTGGAATTTCCTGAACAAAACGCAGAACCGTCAGGGTTTGTTTCGCACCCTTCTCGACGGTTGATAAATGCCCGCGTAGAATGTCCTTAGAGAAGGCTTTGTAAGCTTCAGCTAGGGGCAAAACTTCGCCATACAACTTTTTTTCCTCTTCAGTTAAGCCCTCTTTGGGTACAGTCTCTTTGTCCAAAGCTTTTTCCAAGAATTTTTTATAGCGACGTTGAAGAAGTTCGCTAAGCATAATCTTGACGTTTCTAAACTCGTTGTCCAGCAGCTTGGCTTTTGTTGTTTTTTTGTCTAACATCCGATTTTCCTGCTTCATTTTTTTGATGTAAGCAGCAATTTCGGCGTAGAAGTTCTTGGGGAGCCTCTGAAGCTCCAGAGTTTCTTTTTCCTTTTTCCACACTTCATAGAGTTCATCATACAAGTTTACTGCACCACCTTTGCCACACCCTTACACAGCAGCATCAACGCCGCCGCAGTGGGAAGCTCAACTTTCTGCCTTTCGAACGGACCATAGATTTCATCCTCCACCCTGAATTGGGGAGCCTCTGAAACACGAACCGTTACTTCCCCCTCCTTAAAGGCTATTGCACTCTTAAGAGGGTCAAAATCTTCGATGCCTGTGATGGGAAATTCAATTTTTTTTAAGCCGGTTTTTCCATGTAACGAATTAGACAGTCTTATCAAGCGGTTGATGTCAGGGGTGACTACGCTGTCGATTTTCACAGACTGCTTTTCCACGCCACACTGAGCTATCTTTCTCCAAGTTTCTGGGCTTATGCCCTTAACGACCCCCCAAGGACCCTTTTGTTTCCAGCTCTTCAGAAGCACTTCTCTGTGCTTAATTAACGGATTTATTTGTTGAGCCTTTAGACCTATCTTTGTTAATTCTTCTTTAGAAGCCGTTAGCAAGAAGTCGTATGTTCCCTTAGCTACTCTCCCCCTCCATCCTCGGTCA
>CAYVVO010000174.1:0-6340 GCA_964455275.1 uncultured Candidatus Bathyarchaeia archaeon
CAATTATTAGACAAAATTTCTAGAACATAAATTGAGGCGCGCAGTATTTATTGAGATAAAAGCGATTTAGTGCGCAAAAGGTTTTACTCTGGCGCGTTCCATAACTTATTTTATGAGAGCTATAGACGCAAAGATTCTTGAAGAGTTAGGAATGTTTTATGGGGATAAAAACTGTTTCGCTTCACTTCGCGATTGGTTTGGAACCGCAGAAGTATATTGGACTAATCTGGAACGCCTCTTTATGGTTGCAGATTATGCAAAAAACCAAAATCCCTCCGTGGCTGAGAAAATAGCTACGTACAGTAAACGAGTTGTTGAATTATTTCACCAAACTAAGAATTATGCTAGTGTATGGGGTTTTAAACACAAAGAAAAGCACGAGCTTTCCACAGAGGATTATACAGAGGCTACAGACGAAAGTTGGGATGCACTAGATAACTGGACAGTTTCTCAAGAAAAACTACGACATACCATCTTGGAATTTATGGAATTTCTCTACGCTGTTGTCTCCAAACCATAATGCCGTGCGCTTTTGTTTCTTAAATCTTTAGTACAAGTTGAAAATGGTATATTGTTTGATAACAAGATGCTAGTCAATTAGACTCTAGTTGAAGAGGTGTGAAATAAATGGGTAGAAAAGAACGATGTCCTCGATGTGGAAGTAAGAAATTCACGATAACTGCAAATCAAAAAGAATGTAAAGTTTGCAAAAATACTTGGGCAGGAAAACCTGGAGGGAAAACATCTAAGAAAGGCAAAGTTCGATTTTAGAAGAGCCGAAACTACATTTATTAACGCATACTTATTGCGTGCGTGTGCGTTGTGCTCTAACTATTCGGCTAATTCAACGGATGTTCCTAAAGCCTGACCTGGCACGCCTTTCTGGAACTTGACTTTAACTACGCCGTTCTTGCCGTGGGACCCCGCAATTTTTCCCATAAGCTTGATGTTTCCCTGCTTCCAAACTACTTTTCTGTTAATAAGTTGGTCTGCTAGAGAGGCGGAATTTACATGTGCAAATTGGATTAGGCACTCCTTCGGATTTTGCGTGCCGATGCCTATCCTATAGTTCACTATTGTTCCATAAATTGGCTGAGACAAAAGTTTTCACCGTTGTAATCTGCCTTTATAGGAGCATACTGGCTTTTAAAGCTATATAGCTTCGCGTTATCCTGTGGTTCAAACACGAAAGCGTTTCCACTCAACATATGCGTTTGTGCGCTTGAGTTCTATGTGACAATTTCTGCTTCTGCGCTCAGGGGGTCTGTCTTCGTTATCATTACCTTTACGTGGTCTCCAAGCTTTGGGTTGTCAATTAAAACTAGGAAACCTTTGATTCTGGCTATGCCTGCCCCGTTG
The DNA here is from genome assembly GCA_964455275.1 of uncultured Candidatus Bathyarchaeia archaeon. GTDB lineage: Archaea > Thermoproteota > Bathyarchaeia > Bathyarchaeales > Bathyarchaeaceae > Bathyarchaeum. The sequence continues at coordinate 1,360 of CAYVVO010000174.1, forward strand.
GGGGTTGTTTCTGTTATATCCACTTCATATTCATTTCCTATCTCAACAGGGCATTTCTTAACGTATCTTCCACGTCTATTCTTGGCATTTCTCTGGCTTCTTTTCATAAAAATAAACCATCTTCCTGCGCGCGTGCCATCAGCATAATTCTAGCAGTAATACCGATTATCGTTAGTCTTTCTTATTCTACCGAGAACCCTTCCAACCAAATAGGGCAACCAATACTGTTCTTGCAAATCTAGGTTAGCCTCCATCAACGTTACAGCAGTCTTTTTTGAATTAGCTCCTACTTTCTCAAATTTTCGATTAATCCGTTGACGCATTTTAAATTCAATCCTCGACATAGACAAATAAACCACTCCTTTTCTTCCTATCGTTTCTACGAAGAATACCCAAAATAAACGACTAAACACGACAAGCCGTTTTGCCGACATTCACTAAGAGAATTCTACAGGTTATTATAATGCACGCTTGCATATATAACATACGGGTATCCGAATTTTTTTACATCTGTTTGCCTTCGTCACATTGACCTGTAACAAATTAGTCACTGCAGTTTGCTACCGCAACTGCTGCAGAACTTGTCAGTGGACAAATTCTTTGCTTTACATTTTGGGCACTCGATTTCCTCTGGCTTCAAAAGAGAACCACAGTTACCACAGAACTTCATTGTCGCCGCCATCTCCGCTCCGCACTTCGGACAAGTAACTTTAGCCACAGGACCCAAACTTGATCCGCAGTTGCCACAGAATTTGGTTCCAGCAACGTTCTGGGCTCCGCACTTCGGACACAAAACCACCTGCTGCGGCGCACCTGTTCCCTGAGAAGGCTGCATAGCTTTTCCCAGAGCGGTTCCCATGGCTATTCCAACGCCTGCGCCTACACCGGCTGCAGCGGCTCCGCCGCCTCCCTCTGGAATCTCCGCGGTTGTTTCCTTCATGTACTGCATGGTCATGGCTTGCTGTCCCATGCTTGTGGCGAAGCGTCTCGCCTCCTCTGGGATTTTGACGCCCTCAAATACTGTGTCTATGATTTTGAGTCCTATCCTGGCTGCCTCATCTCTTATTATCAAGGAGACTTTGTCTGTGGTTTCGTCCACGTTCTTGACTACATTAAAGATGTCCTGATGCCCAAACTCGTCTATAACCCGCTCGTTGATGAATCCGCGAATGTAGTCTTCAATGTCGCTGGATGAGCTGGCTCCGCGGTTGCCGAAAAACTCGATGACAAACAGCTTCGGGTCCTCCACTTTGTAGAGCAGATACCCATAGTAGCCGAGCTCCGCCTGATACTGTATAGTTCCGCTGGGGGCAGAGTAGGCTTGTCCGCCAAATTTTCCTTTAAACTGGCTGTTGCTGACAAAAACGGCTTCGCACTCGAAGATGTCGCCGATTATCCGCAGAGCCTTTAGGGCTCCGGTTAGAAGTGGAATGTTGTTGCTGGTGATGGTGTGTCTGCCTGGACCGAAAACGTCGTAGGCTTTTCCGTCGCGGAAGAAGACTGCCCACTGGTTTTCCTTAACGATAACTTGGCTTCCGTACTTCAGGGAGAGGTTGGGAAAGCGGTAAGCTATATCGTCGGCGCCCGCGAAATCCCATGCAACTTTCTCTATTACAGGCATTTCATTTCACATCCTACATTTCTAAGGGTCTGAACTGTTTTTCTCGTTCATTCCATTTATCCTCGAAAGCAAGTAATAAACTCTTAACATTCTTCACTTCAGCGGATACAGCCGTCCAGTTCTCTGCTTCAACTTCAGTTTTAGCCTTGTTTACAGCAGCGTTCAAGCCGTCAAGCTCCTTTCCTAGGTCACGATCAAAATTGAAAACCCGCGCCAACTCGTTTTCCCGTATGTGCCCTTTCCGATCATAAAGCCCCGCGTAACCGTAGTCTGCGTGCCGAACCTTTTCTGTGACTCTGTCCAGCACTTGGATAACCTTCTTGTAGTCTCTGCTCTCTGCAGCGCCTGCATCCATAGCCTCCAGATACAGGTCCTCCCAAACGTGCCGCATGTCCCTGAGGTCAACGTAATAGAGGTCCCTGAGCTTTCGGTCTAATTCTCTCAGGTCTTCTTTTGTTCCGTATCCTAAGGTGAAGAAGTTCTGAATCTTGGAAAGAATTCCCTGCTTTCCTTTCACTTTATCGATTGTTTCCCGCTCAGACAAGTAACAAACCCCAGAACTAACGATTAACTTGATTTAACTATTTTTAAATTTTGGCTTATTGTGTACTTAGAGTTTATCTTTTATCCATCTTATCAAAAGGTAGGGGTATTTAATCAAGGATACGACGTACATGCAGTTTACTGAGCAATCCTTGCAGAAGTCCCATCTGCCGCATTGTTCGATGATGCTTCTTGCTTTTTCTGATTTTAGACCATTTCTCAGTTTCTCACCTTTTTTAATTGTCATTAGGGTGAAAAAGGGGCAAGGCAAAGCAACAGAAGCATCAGGTTTCAGAGAAATTGTGGTCGATGCCGACGAACACCTAATAGTATTGCCAAATCCGCCTAAAGCCTGAAATTTGAAGTAGTCACTTTCAAAATGTATCTTCTTGTATTTTCTTTTCTCGTCCTTCAATTTTTTTAAAACCGTGCCAGTTTCGTCAATCTTCATTCCTTGAGCGTCTGTCACCTCCATAAATTCTCTTGGCACATTGTCAACAGGCGAGAAATGGATCGGCAATTCAAGCGATTTCGCAAACTCGATTGTGTCATCTATGAACCCGAATGTTTCTTTGCTTATTACAGAAAGCAGTTCAATTTCTACGCCCATCCTTCTCGCGTATTCTATGTTTTTCTTGACTTTTTCAAAAGCGTCAACGCCTCGGGTTCTGTTGAATGTTTGCTTATGGTTCACGTCAAAGGACACCGCCAGAGAATCGACGTATTTTGAGAGTGCATCAATTTTTTTGTCCAACAGGATTCCGTTTGTAACCAACCCTGTGAACAAGCCAAGTTCTTTACTGGAAAACTCCAGCAGTTTGCCGAGGTCTCTCCTTAGCAGGGGTTCTCCACCAGTAAAACTTACGATCGAGCAACCCAAGTCCCAGCATTCACGTAATCTCTGTTCAAGCTCTGGTGTGGTTGCTTCGTTCTCGAAGATGTTTTTTCTCCAAACATTGCAGAATGCGCATTTCATGTTGCATCGATAAGTGCACTCAAAATGGACAAACAAGGGATGAACTGGTTTTTCATTCAAAAACGTATGCATGCGCGAGCGCAGAAGACTCCCTACGAGATTGAGTTTATCTGTCACAGCAACAATTCTGAGGTTTCCCCTTTTTAGAATTTACCATCACAAATCACATTTACTCTTTGTTGAAGTGGTAAACTTTTGTGCTGAGAAAGGTTTACGTGCTTCAATGCCTCGTGAAATAATAAATGCCACAGCTTTGAGGTGCCTCGGATGTTCTTTCACCTGTTGTTGACAACCAACTGCGATTTACAGTGCAGATACTGCTACGGAAAATCATGCGGAGACATGGACGCTGACTTCGGAGACTTTGAAGTGGATTATTCTGTTCCCGACAGAATCACCTATGACATCGAACTTCTGGAGAAGTTTATGAGAAAAGACCCTGAGCCAGTGCTGATTTTTTATGGCGGCGAACCAATGCTCTGCAATGACAAGATAAAGCAGATCATGGACAACGTGAAGGCTAAACAGTTTAACATCCAAACCAACGGCTTACACCTGAACAAGCTTGAGCCAGAGTACCTGAATCGGCTGTCAACAATCTTTGTCTCCATAGACGGCACCGAAAAGTTGACAGACTACTACAGAGGAAAAGGAGTATACAGAAAAGCAGTAGAGAACGTTAAGGCAATCAGAAAAAATGGGTTCAAGGGCGAGATAATAGCCAGAATGACCCTCATGGAACAAACAGACATCCACGAAAACGTAATGTGGCTCCTAAACAACCCTGACCACTCCTTTTCATCGATTCATTGGCAACTCGACGCTGGATTCTGGAAAAACGATTTCCACAAAAGACCCTTCGCAACATGGGTTGAAGAAAACTACAATCCCCAGATAAGAAGACTGGCAGATTTTTGGGTCAACACAATGGAAACCGAAGGCAAAGTGCTACGGCTCTATCCCCTTCTGGGTGTGATGCAGTCGCTTCTCACAGGAGAGGACAGCTTGCTGAGGTGCGGCTCCGGATGGGCTAACTACAGCATACAAACGGATGGACACATAATACCATGCCCCTCCATGAGTGGAATGAAAGACTACTATCTGGGACACATCCAAGACTCACATCCTCTACAGCTGAAAAGAGTTTATGTTGGACAGCCCTGCACAAGCTGCGAAATCTTGCGGGAATGCGGGGGAAGGTGTCTTTACGCTAACATAACGAAACGGTGGAGCAACCAAGCATACAGTTTAGTGTGCAAAACAGTCAAGAACCTTGTTGAATCGCTGAAGTTGTCCTTACCGCGGGTCAAAAGTCTGATCGATGAGGAAAAAATCAGCCTCTCGGATTTTAACCATCTTAAATACAATAGTTGTGAAATAATTCCCTGAGCGTCATCAGCAGCCTCAGAATGATGCAAAACTTTAATTGTTAAAACCCTTAAATTTCAAACATTATTTGACTAATAGAATTATCATAGGAGGAGAACAAAAATGAGCAAAAAACAAGAGTATTCACGTTCCCCTGCACCCTTCGTATTCTTCATAATAATCGCTCTAGTGTTTCTGGTCTTAGCCCTCATAAATTACCCCGCCCCAATCGCCATATTTTATGGTCTCCTAGCAGCAATCTCCCTTTTCCCTCTACCCGCAACAGTGGCAATCAACAAAGAATGGGAAGAAGCAATAATCCTGCGGTTCGGCAAGTTCCAGCGGCTTGTTGGTCCAGGATTCTTCTTCAAGTGGCCATACATCGAAACATTCCTGAAGCAAGACAAACGAATCATCACGTTAGACATCCAACGGCAGGAGGTTATGACCAAAGACAACATCAGCGTAACAGT
>CAYVVO010000175.1:0-2394 GCA_964455275.1 uncultured Candidatus Bathyarchaeia archaeon
GACCAATTAAAACCATGGTTTCCCTCGCAAGCTATCATATGCATTGGTGAATATCCCATCCAGATTCTTCTAAAAGGACCTTTCATAGAAAAAAGTGATGACGTTTTGCCCATCTTTGTTGGCAAATCAAGCAAGGATATAAGAAAATGGAGTCAATCCCGTCTTGAGCCATATAACATTCTAGGCTTAGACACAAAACTTGACACATATTTTTGGTTTCATGTTTACCCTAACATAATAAAAAATGACGCATTTATCGCTCGCCTAAAAAACAAACCTATAAACAGTGTACGTCAAGCAATTATTGTATCTTCTGTATGGGAGGGTGTTGGCAGTGCTCTGTTGCCCTCATTAAGTTCACAGCTGAAACGATTGAACATAAATTCGGTATCATTAGCAGTATTGCCATCAAAACTACAGCCACCAGACGTTCATTTTAACGCGTTTTCATCCATTGGAATAAGCGTCTCCACGGACTCTACACCAGTTTTACTCATAAACAGGGAAAATCTTGAAAATTACGTGGGAGTCAACAGAAAAGGCGCCAAGATAACGGGCAACATCTTCCTCAATTATCTACTAGAATTACTATTTACAAAAGAAACACTTGTTCAAGAACTCTCTGAATTGTCGAGGTCTTTTAACATCAAAATTTTTACGGTTCTATCCGCCACAGGAGCTAGCCTTAGGATTTATGGCTCAGTAGAAAATGTACTCGCCGCCGCATTACTCAGACCTCTTTTAACATTTGACCTGTCAAGCGCATCGGTGCTCTATGTTCTTCTTCGCATTCCTTCTCGATTGAAGACCAAACTTCCAAGGGAAAAAATTGAGTTATCAATAGTCAACTGGTTTAAGGACAAAGCCAGCCTCAAATCTATCTACTTCAGTGACCCCATATACGTGGAAGATACCAGCGACAGAATAGATGTTGTTTTGTTTGTGGGAGGCTTCGATGTAACTGAGATGTTCACCTCGATGGAGAAAGATATAGACGCAATAAAAGGTGATGCAATAGACCGTGGCTTTATAAATGCGGAAGAATGGCAAGGAATCGTTAAGAGTTTAGTAGAAGATTAAGAGCTAATCCTTCTTGGCGCTTTGTTTCTTCTCCTGATTGTTATTTTTTATCTCGTCAACGAGTTGTTTTGCTGAAACTCCATGTTCAAGGAGATAGGAACGAGAGAAATTCTTCTCGAAATCGTTAGCTTTACTATACAGGAGTTGCATTTCATCAAATGCTTCAAGGTCTTCTGGCTTTCCTCTGCCACCTACAACTAGGATTCTAGTTGTCCATGGGTCCCGAGCCTCGATCACCCGGACGGTTATTGTTCGTGACACCTCGCTGGTAACGTATCCTGCAAGTGAAGTATACAGCTCTTGTGTTAGGTCTTCACTCCATAGCTTCGGAGGGGTCTCCACAGTCACCCAAATGTAATCAGATTTGTAGGTTGGTTTATATCCCATGAGGCTTGGTGTTTTGAAAATTCGTATGATGCTCTTCATGTAATCGTTAAAGTGTTCCATGTCAAGTATTTCTTTTACTATCACATCTCTGGAGAGCGTGTCTTCTTGTTCGGCTAGTATTTTGAAGATTATCTTCGTTTGCTCTCTTTCAGTGAGCTCGGTTGATCTTTCAAAGTATTTCTTGGGTTCAACTATCTGCGAGAGCTTTTCGTCATATTCTTTGGACAAATCAACAATCGTGTTCAATCTCTTACGATATTCAGAAGTGATTTCAAGTTTTTTAGCCAACTGATCATACAATTTGATGTTACTTTCAAGGTTTTCAAGCTCTTCAAGGATGTAAGACTCTTCTTCCGCTATTCTTGTTAGATCCCGTTCATACATTGTAACCTGTTCTCTGGCGTATCTTTTTGAACTTAAAAACTTGCGCAACCGCTTCTGCATTTTTGATTTGTCGAATTCTTTTCTCTGCTTTTCTTCCTGTATTATAACAAGTTCATTATCGATAGATCCCCGTTTATCCATCATCTTGCTCATGACTTCATTTATGTAGCTGAGGTGATCATCGATCATCTTTGCTTCATCGGATGGTGTTCTAAGCGTTAACTGGACAACTAAATAGAGAGTTGCTAATTGGGCTCGGATATTCTTCAAATCTTTTAATTCAGTCTCAGAATCTGGGAGGCCCTCGTAATATTTGATTACTTCTTCTGTAAAGATCCTAGTCTCATCATAAAATCTAAGAATTTCGAGAGAGTCTTCAACAAGATCCGTCAGATTCATCAGATCCTCTAAAAGTTTCTTTTGCCTTACGGTGAAGACTTGTGAACCGGGAATTAGTTGCTTCAAGCGCTCAAAGATGGCAGCTTTCTTTACAGAGAAGTCGAGGTGTGTTTTTGTAAGTTCTGTGATCAAGGTTTCCAAGTT
>CAYVVO010000176.1:0-2106 GCA_964455275.1 uncultured Candidatus Bathyarchaeia archaeon
TTCAGACTGCTGCATTATTCCAAAAAACGAAATATTCCCTTAACAAAGCTACTTTTCGTTGTTAACCGATTTTTGGGAATTGCAGTGTTGTTGTTGAGTGCATGAATGCTGAATTCACAAAAGTTTTCCCTCTAAAGTGACAACTTGTTTGATATGGCAAGTCAGAGAGTCCCATCTGCGCATGTTTCTTTGAGGGGCAGAATTCCATTAATCCTGATGACATTATCCGTTTTTATGGGGTTCCTGGGATTATTCTTTTTCACCAACACAGAACGACCCCTAATCTTCTACTTCGCCAATGGTCTAATGCACATCCCGCTGCTGTGTGGGTGGGTAATCTTAACCTCAAAAAACAAACTGGACCGTAGAATCCATCCCTTCTGGACACCTTACTCGCTGTTTATGATCGTTTTTGTGGCAACCACCGTCTTATTCACTTCTCTGCAGCATCAGGGTGTTCTTGGTTTGCTGACGCTTTCAGAAACCTTCTGGTACGCCCTAGCCTACGGCTCACTCTTTGCCTTCTATAAACTGGAATCCGCGGAGCCCCTCTGGTACTTCATGTTCTTCCTCGCTGTTTTCTGGACTCTCCAGACAGTCATGCTTACCGCTCAAGCCTTAGGAATCCCGTGGACAATGGAGGGACCCCCCACCTTGCAGAGTTACTTCATGTACTCCGACGACTTCTGGGATACGTGGGGCTGGTTCATTTCAGACATGCTGTTAGACGTGCCCATGGCAATAGTTCCCCTCTACTACATCCTGAAAGGCGTCAAAACCAAACTGAAACTCTAATATTTGTGTGCTAGACCCACGAGTTCTTTCACGTTCTTGAAGCCTTTCCTCTGCAGGTATGTGTCGATGCCTTCAGCGACGGAACTGAAGACGCTTACCCCTTTGAAGGCGATGGCTGTTCCTATCTGAACCGCGGATGCCCCAGCCAGCATGAATTCTACGGCGTCTTGCCAGCCTGTTATTCCGCCGCAGCCTATGACTGGAACATCAACCGACCTGTAGACATCGTATACGCATCTTACGGCGATTGGCTTTATGGCGGGTCCTGACAATCCGCCGAACTTGTTGGCTAATAGAGGTCTGCCTGTTTCGACGTTGATGCTCATAGCCTTAACCGTGTTTATGGCAGTGATTGCGTCTGCGCCAGCTTCCTCAGCGGCTTCGGCAATTTTGCCTATGTTTGCGACGTTGGGGGTCAGCTTCACAATCACTGGTTTGTCCACCTTTTTCTTCACTTCTTCCACAACATCCGTCAGCAGCCTGGGGTCGCATCCAATCTCTGCTCCCGCTTTTTTGACGTGTGGACAGGACACGTTCAACTCTAGGGCGTCTGCACCCATTTTAGCTGCGGTTTCAGCGACCTTGGCGAACTCTTCTGACGAGTAACCGTAAATGCTCACAATGGTGGGAGCTCCGGCTTTTTTCAGTTCCTTTATTTCTTCTTTGAAGTGGCTGATGCCGGGGTTTGGTAGGCCCATGGCGTTGAGTAAGCCGCAGTCGACCTGGACAACGGTTGGGTTGGGGTAGCCGGTTCTTGGCTCCAGCCCCAAAGATTTTGTTACCACTGCTCCGGCTCCCGCTTCTATCACGCTCTTTAAAGATAATCCTGTGTATCCTAGGATTCCCGAGGCGAGCATGGTGGGGTTAGCCAGTTTCAATCCCGCTATCTCAGTGGTAAGGCGATCATCCATTTTTGGTTCTCTCTTGTGTAGTAAAAGTTATCCATTGCCAAGATAAAGGTTAGGACACGTACACATAAATGGGTCAATAATGGATGGGAAACTTGTGAAAGCGACAATAGTAGAATCTGTAATCGGAGTTTTTGGTTTCGGCGAAGACAACGAACTTGCTGAAACGGTGTTCTTCCCCAAAGACCCCTTGAAAACGGCGGAAAGGCTACAGAAGATAGAGAAGGGAACGGTAATCAAGGAAATCTCCAGTTTGGTTGATAAACTGCGGGCTAAAGGTTACACCCATTTTGTTTTTGAGAATCAGGAAATGGCTAGAAACGCCCGGGAAAAGCTGAACATAGAAGCAACCTCAGAAACCTCTTCAGAGGCGGGTAAAAGGCTCCGCGAAAACTTGGAAAAG
>CAYVVO010000177.1:0-1181 GCA_964455275.1 uncultured Candidatus Bathyarchaeia archaeon
TCCGCAAGTTAACTACTTTCCGTAGATTTTCTCCCATCTTTCAATGATTTTGGTCATGTTCTCGAACCCGAACTTGTCCAGCCAGCCCCGGTAATTGCCGTCATTCACCGCGGTTCTGCAAATCTCCTTGGCTCGCTCTGCGTCATGCACAAGAAGGAGGACTGCTTCCACGTCGTGGCTGGAGACGTAGGCGACGGTTTTGAGAAGAGCTTTAGTCTCCAGTTCTCTGGCGATCTCAGCGCTCAACTCGATGAATATCGGCTTCTTGAGCAGCTTCTTGAAGTCCCGCGTTAACGTGTCCACCCAATACATGGTCACGTAATTGTGGGCGGAAAGGGGAACATGGAAGAAATCCACGTGCTCTGCGAGGGCTTCAAAGTCTAAGCCAAACCTTTCCTTAGCTAAGACTGGGTCAGGCCAGATTTCGATGCCGAAAGGCTGCTTAACCATCCTCTTGGCTCTTCCGATGAAGTCGGTGACTGTCTGTGCTCTCCACTCCAGCCAATCCAAGCCGCTTTCTTTCTGCTGTCTTGAACATCGGTCGCAGGTGCAGAAGGCTTCTTCAGGAAAGTGGTAGAGGTTCAGAATCACTCCCTCCACGTCCGCCTTTGCCGTGTCTTCGATGAAGCTGAGAACTTTGGATCGGTATTCTTCGTTTGTGGGGCACACAAAATCCCATGGGAGAGTGTATGCCTTGTTTGTTCTTTTGGCAGGACCGTTCTCCGAGAGCGCCACCAACTCAGGTCTCTCCCGTATGCTTTTGGCGTCAACAAAGCAGGTGATGTCATTGTACATGTTTTTTGCAGGTTTCCCTAATACGCCGTCAACACGCTTTGAGTAGTAGACGGAAATGTCGAAGCCATCAACAATTGTGGGCTCGTAGATTACTGTTCCAATCTTCAACGCACTTGACCTCTAACCGAATTCTTCTTTAACTTTAAATCTGATGACGTTAATTAGTTTTGATGTCAAGTGTCGCTGGTGACCTTCGATGAACATCAAAATCGATTACATCAAATGCAGAGACTGCCGCTCCTATACCTGTGTGGACTGCTGCGCCATGGCGGTTTTCAGCCTCCAAGACAACAAGCCAGTGATAGTTGACTTGGATTCATGCACGCTATGCGGAATCTGCGAAGACCTGTGCCCAAAGAAGGCAATAACCATCGAAAGATAGCTGC
>CAYVVO010000178.1:0-12060 GCA_964455275.1 uncultured Candidatus Bathyarchaeia archaeon
GAGGACCTCAAGAGTTTGCTTGCGTCTCTTGATGTGGAGGGTGTTGTTTCGGGGGCAGTGGCATCGTCTTATCAGAGGCAGCGAATCCAAAAGATATGTGATGAGCTGGGGCTCAAGTCTGTTACTCCGCTGTGGCACGAAGAGCCTCTAGACATTATGAATGAGCTGATTGACCTCAAATTCAAGGTTATCATCGTGGGGGTGTATGCTTACGGTTTGGACCAAAGTTGGCTGGGAAGAGAAATCGACTCTGCGACGTTAGAGAGGCTTGTGGAACTGCATAAAAAATATCAGATTAGTTTGGTTGGTGAAGGCGGCGAATACGAATCCTTAGTTCTGGATGCTCCATTCTTCAAGAAACGCATCGAAATAGTGGAGGCTGAAACAAACTACGAAAACGACAGCGGCGTTCTTGTGGTAAAAGAGGCAAGGCTCGTAGACAAAGATTGAACAGATTTTTTCGAGCAATTATACTGTAATTCGTTTTTTGTGGACTAAAATTATATACACCGTTTGGGGATAGTGGTTTCTTAACAGAAATAGGGGATGCTAGGGGTGTCGAAGGCGGATTATGGCAATTGGGTTCCCATGAGGTTCATCTATGGATCGGTTATAATCGGTTTACTGTTTTTTGTGTCTGCTCTCTGGTCTATTTTCTTGCTAATTCCCGCAGCGTTGCTCTTTTTTGTTGCCGCATTTTTTGTGTATGCCCGCTACGAATTCTCTTCTGGTGGAGGGAATGTTCAGAACTCTGTCTGGCAGTTAGTACTGTCGCACTTGGATTGGAATGGCGAAGGAAAAGCATTGGATATAGGATGCGGAAACGGCGCTCTCGCCATTAAGCTTGCTCAGAAGCACCCAAAGACGCATGCCATCGGAATTGATTACTGGGGAAAAGGCTGGGAGTACTCCAAAAAAGCTTGTGAAAGAAATGCAAAGATTGAGGGAGTAAGTGAGCGGGTGACGTTCCAGAAAGCCAGCGCTGTATCGTTGCCTTTTGATGATGAATACTTTGATGCTTCGGTGAGCAATTTCGTGTTCCACATGGTCAGCGGCGTCAAGGATAAACGGGAACTTATTCGTGAAGCGTTGCGGGTGGTTAAGAAGGGCGGAAAGTTTGCTTTTCAGGACGAGTTTCTAGTCAAGAAGATTTACGGAGACCCAGATGACCTAATTGCAGCCATCAAAAGCTGGGGAATAACTAACGTGGAGTTCATTAGAACATGCAATGAAGAGTTCGTCCCACGGGCGCTGAAACTGCCCCTGTTTCTAGGAACCACGGCTATTATCGCTGGAGAAAAATGAGCGGTTTACCTTGCTCCCGCCCATCTGCCCCGCCAATTTCATGTTCTTTCTGTAAATAAAAACAACTGAGAGCATAGCCGCCAATAAAGGCAGAAGGACCCATGAGGGAAACTCTGGAATTTTGCTAACATCAAGTGGATTAACTGATGGATAGTTGTCCTGGTTGTTCTCGTCGATGATGTAGGGCGTGTCACCGATTTCATCGCCGTTTTCGTCCAATCCATCATAATCGTCCCAGTAGTTGCCGAGGGCACCGTTATCCCACAGGACAATATCTGTGCCCATGCTCCAACTGCTGTTGAGGATGAAGTCCGTTTCGTCTTTGGTTACCTGTTCAGAGTTGTCAACGAATATGTTACCGAAAACCGTGTTGCCAACCCCGCTGACGGCAACATCTCCGCCGTTAGGAAAGATAAGCAACACAACCCCAACGCCGTTTTGTGTGATTATGTTTCCGTATATTGTGGCGTTTTGGCAGCCTTCCGCAAACCGGATTCCCCAACCGTTCTGGGTTATGTTGTTTCCATAAACGTTGTAGGGTCCATAGTAGATGAGGTTAATCCCGCCTGCGTTGTTGGAGATGTTGTTTCCGCATATGGTCACATTTCTGGACATACCAATGTTTATACCGTAATACTGGTTGTCGGTTATGTTGTTTCCAGTGATGAAGACGTTTTCTGTTCTAGAGCCAGTGATGCCAGCTTTGTTTCGGGTTATGTTGTTCCCAGAAATGAACACGTTGTTTCTTTGAGGTCTGATGCCTTCACTGTTGTTTACGATGTTGTTGTTGACGATTCTGCATCCTGACGGGTACGGCTCAGCATAATAATTTGCAATCGCAATCGCCACTGGACAGTCTTTTATCGTGAAGCCTGAGATGGTCACGTTTGGGGCTGCAACCCGAATTGCGACGTCGTTCTCAGGATACATGCTGAAGGCTCCAAGAATCACGGTATTTTCAGGGTCTTCGCCAATCAGCGATAACGTCTTGTCTATAACCAGTGTCGTGTTGTCATCCACCGTGTAAACCCCATTTTTCACGAACACCGTGTCGCCCTCAGTGGCGTATTCTATAGCCTCCTGAATTGTGGAAAAATCGTCTGGAACAACAATTGTCGCAGCTTCTGCATTCACTGCAACAACACGTGTAAACATAACCAAAAACAGAGAAAGAAGAAGTAAACCAACCAGTTTTGATGTGAGCCTCTTCATTTTGTACCCAAAAATCAGGTACTCCAGCGTATGGTAAAAAAGGCTTTTTGTCAAGAAACCTTGACCAGAACACCGTTTACATTGTCAAGAAACTTTGACCAACAAAATTTAGAGTTGTTTAGTTTACATTCAATCAATTCGATAAGTGTTTGGCGGAAAAGTCGTAGAGTGCGACTTGAAAAGGTTTATTAACTGTTCTTTTGTTGTTAGCTACAAGTTCCGATGGGATGTGACCCGTCTTAGGGTTGAACCGCAAAAACGTGAGGAATGAGGAATGGCTTACAAATATATTGCAGAGGCTTGGAAAAAGCCGGAAGAATCCTTTGTTAAGGAGTTAATGTGGCATAGAGCCATAAAATGGCGCAAACAGGACGCCATCACAAGAATCAAAAGACCAACCCGACTGGACCGAGCGAGAAACCTAGGCTACAAGGCTAAGCAGGGTATTGTTTTGGCTCGGGTTCGGGTTAGGCGATCAGGCTTCAGAAAAACCCGTCCAACTGGGGGACGCAGACAGAAGCGTTTGGGCGTCAACAAATTCAAGGTCGCCAAGAGCATGAGATTGATCGCTGAGGAGCGGGCGGCTAAACGTTTCCCAAACCTAGAGGTACTGAATTCCTACTGGGTCTGGGAGGACGGACGCTTCAAGTGGTACGAAGTTATCATGGTTGACCCCGCTATTCTGCCGGACCACCCCATAGCAAATCAGACAGGAAGAGCATTCCGTGGCTTAACCAGCGCAGGCAAACAAGTGCGTGGACTCCACCACAGAGGGTTAGGAGCAGAGAAGGCAAGACCAAGCAAAAAAGCAATCCTAAGACGAAGAAACAAACATCAACGCAAATAAGTAGGGTGCATCCACAGTTTTTTGAAAGGGCGCCCAACAACCCCCTACTTTGAAGGGATGCTTCCGTTACAGCTCAATTGACACAATTTATATCAAGTAACATGTAATAGAGTTTGATGCGAGTGTGATGTAGGTTTTGTCCCAGTTGCCTGTAGCCTATGTTGATGTTCGATTCTGCGCCCACGCCACCGAGGACCTAGACAAGGTTATGGAGGCGGTTCAGAATGTTTTGCCAAGCGACCACACCGAGGATATATCCTTCAAAAGAAGCAACGTGGAGGGTCACTACGGCAACCCCATAACCTTTTTTGACGCACGAATCAAAGGCAAAGAAACTGTTAGAGCCTTGGTGGAGAATCTTTCAGCCAACCTCAGTTCCTTGGATAAAGAAGAGTTATACAGAACGATAAACCGCTGCGTTGAGAAGGGAAGCCTTTTCATCAGACTGGATAAACAAGCTGCCCTCAAAGGCAAAACAAAATTTGCCACATCCGACCCCATCCGCATACGCATAAGATTCAGAAAAAATAAAACCGAAGATGTAATCCAGATTTGCAGAGAAATCGGGATGATAACATGAAGCGATTCGCTGACCTGCATCTCAGGGTACCCTTCGAAGACCAGACTAAGGCAGAAAGCATGATATGGAAAGCCTCCGAGCTAGGCTACAAACTAGTTGCCATACCATATTCACCCCAAGCCACCAAAGAACAGATCAGCCAACTCAAACACGTCTGCAACGACGCCAAAGTATACTTTGCCACAAGAGTGAATTTTTCTCCCCGAAACCCCAACGAACTTCTCCAGAGTCTGCGCCGTTATAGAAGAAAATTCGAGATCGTAGCCGTGAGATGCCACACAAAAGACGTTGCCAGACAGGCAGCCAAGGACAGAAGAGTGGACCTCCTCCAATTTTCGGTTACAAACCTCCGCAAAAGATTCTTTGACCAAGCAGAAGCTGAGCTTGCCTCACAGGCATTCTCATCCCTTGAAATCGAACTGGCTCCCATTCTACAGTTAACAAGCTTTTCTCGAATCCGCCTTTTATCCCGTCTACGAAGGGAAGTGGAGACAGCAGAAAGGTTCGGGGTGCCAATCACACTTTCCAGCGGTGCAACAGACGAGCAGCTTATGAGGGGACCCCGCGACTACGCTGCGTTGACAACCCTCTTCGACTTGTCCATGTCGTCTGCCTTGAGGGGGCTGTCGGAGAATCCTTGGGTTACGGTTGAGCGGAACAGGGAAAAGTTGAGTCCAGATTATGTGGCTCCGGGAATACGTGTTGTGGGAAGGAGAACAGATGATTAAACGAGAGAAGAAACGCTACTTGGCTCTAGAAGTTGTGAGTAACCAGCCCGTCGATGAACAGGCAGTATTGGATGCTGTTCAGGCTTCAGTCAGCAGGCTCTTCGGCGAATACGGCGCCAGCAAAACAAACCTCAAACTGATAACCTACATTCCAGAGAAACATCAATTTGTGATTTGCTGTTCACACAAAATGCTAGAAAAAGTCAGAGCCGCCATCGCCTCAATCATGGAGGTAAACGGGAAAACCGCAGCAGTGCATGTGGTGGGCGTCTCGGGAACATTGAAGGCGCTATCCAAAAAGACGTGAAAGAAGAGAGTCACTGCAAGTTTTGTTATGGGCTCTCTACCACGCGGGTATTGTATTTTTCCAGATAGTCTAGATGGGCTGCATCGTATGGATAACTTTTGTTTCCCGTTTTACGTCATTTACAAGAAGATTCAGCGAAAACTCGCCAGCCACGTCTCCAATGTTGGTTACGTTAACCGATATTTCTACTGGAGTTCCAACTTGAACCCAACTTTGATCAAAAGCCAAATCAGTCACTTGGAATTTGGCGGGTTTTGGAATCAGCGAAGAGACCTATAAGTAACTGGGAACTGCAACGGCTAAGAGTAGCAGGTTAGCAAAAAAAGCCACTTTTAGTTTGCGCCTAGTTGATCGAGAAACAAGGTTACCCATCCGCAATGTTGGAAAATTCATCAGTGCCTCAATATTTAAGGTCTTCGAAACGTGGCTTTAACGCGTTTAGCAAAAACAGTGGCTGATTCACTAGTTGTGGTGGAAACAATTACGAATTAAGTTTTGAAAAAAGAGAAAGGTGCGCCTTGAAAGGGCGCTAACATAGGTTTTGGGTTTTCTGCGATTGCTTTCTCTTACTTTTCTTCCATCATGTCTTCAGGGTATGCCAAGGTTTTGTGCAGTGCGATGTCGAGTCCATAGAGTTCTTCATCCCTTGTGACGCGTAGTATTTTCAGTTTCTTCAAGACGGTGAACATTATCAGTCCCATTGCTCCAGCCCATAATGCTATGGACGCTGCGCCGATTGCCTGTACTCCAATTTGGTTAATCCATGTTGCGGCATCTGCGAATCCGTAGAGCGGGTGTGCTCCAAGAGCGGTTCCACCGAATATTCCTGTTGCGAGTAGACCCCAGACTCCACATGCTGCGTGAACGGGGAAACATCCACAAGCGTCGTCAATGTGCAGCTTGTGTTCCAAGAATCCTATTGTAAATGTTGTGATAACTCCCGCGACTACGCCAATCACGAACCCTGCTAGGGGATGAACGATCGCTGCTCCGGAACATATTGCCACAGCTCCCGCAAGCAAGCCAACCATGCTTGTCAGCACGTGACCCCTTGAGGTGATGGCTGCACCGAACATGCCTCCTGCCATACACATTGCTGTGGTTAGCGAGACCCATGCAAGTTCTACGTTGATTGTCATTGGATCTGCTGCTACGCTCGAGCCTACGTTGAAGCCGAACCAGCCGAACGCCAGCAGCCACGCACCAATAACCGATAGCGGAATGCTGTGCCCAAAGAATGTCCGCGGCATCTTGTTTTTGCCAACGAATTTTCCTATCCTTGGACCAATCACAAACGCTCCAGTTAGTGCAAGCGTACCTCCGACTAGGTGAACTACACCTGAACCGGCGTAATCGATGAAACCAAGTTCAGCTAGCCAGCCTCCACCCCAAACCCAGTGTTCAACCACTGGATAGATGAAGCCTGCTACTCCTACAGCTGCTATGATCCATCCCCAGAACTTGTCACGTTCTGCCATGCCTCCGGGAACAATACCGACAACGGTGATAGCGAACATCGCCATTTTGAACCATGTTGCAAGGTCGCCAAGACCAGAAGGGCTTGCGGGTATGCCGTCAGCGCCTGTTTCAGACAGCAATGGCGGCAACGGGTTAGCGATGGTTGGAGCGAACTGCGGTAACCCGAACACGGGGTTAGATACATAGTATGCCAGTGGGAAGCCTATGAGGAAGTAGACAAGAAACGCTAGTGTCCATCCTACGTTGATTTGTAGTATTGTGTGGGTGACGTTCTTTTTGCGGACCATTCCCGCATAGAACAGGGCAAAGCCTGCTGTTGCCATGATGAAAATGGCTACTGGTGCCCATCCTACGAAGAAGTTCTGCTGGAACGCTGCCCATGCTTCATTTGCTATGTCCGTGCTCATTGTTTATCACCAATTATTTACCGCCGAACCAAACAGGCTTCAACGAAAAGGGTATCTCTTCTACCGATAGTCCACCTGCGGCTATGTTCAGTTTGAGTACCTGAGGTTTTAGAGGTACGCTTCGTGACTTTCGAAGAAGGAAAACACGTGTCCATACGACGTCGTGTTTTCGGTAGTCAAGGTATATCAAGTGGTCTACAAGGTATTCGGTGATGCCAGGAGACTCGGGAATACCTTCGGCGCTGAATAGTACGGTTGATCCTTGGCATTTAGTTTCCATTATTAGCTTCATGAAGACTTGTCGGAATTCGTTAGAATTGGACAGCCGTCTTGCCAGTGAAGACAGTGAATCAATTACGATTCTGGTTGCTTTGGGCTGCGCAGCTAATCCTTTTGCAACAATGTCCATGGCTTCTGTTTTGTTGACTAGACAGTATTCGCTGGCGTAGCTTGCAGTGATGGATAGGTTGACGACCTTTATTGTTCCGTCTCTGATTAGGTTGGGGAAGTCGGACCAGAGTTCTCCTCCGGTTCGCATTACTGTTTCAGGGGTTTCTTCTGTGGTAATGTATAGGCATTTTTCGCCGTGTTTTGCGCCTCTGTAAAGGAATTGTAAGCAAAGGATAGTTTTTCCAGTGCCGGGTTCACCTCGCACCAGTATTGCATCGCCTTTTGGAATGCCGGGAATAAATTTTTCCAGGCCATCCAACCCGATGTCGATCCATTCGATGCTTGATGTTTTCTGCATTGCCATACTGAATCACCTCTCATTCAATTAATCTGGTGAATATTGACCAATTGTATATAAATGTTTCCATTTTACTGAATTTTTGTTGATAAACTCTTCAAACTCTGAATGATTGTTCAATATGTTATTAATGAACCAAACAACGCTATAACCAAATTCTCAATTGATTAATCTAGACGCGAATTATTATCAAAAAATAAATCGAGAAAAGTCCTGTTAAACTAAAGCACACCGAACCGACAAAATGTACACATTTACGCGCGCACAAAGACATTACAAAATAGGGCTGACGACGTTACAGTAATCATAAAAAAATTGAAAGATAATGGAAGGCAGAGCCGTTTTTTAAAGCTCGGTTCTAGAATCCTAAGTCGTATGCTTCTTCTCCGTGTTGGCTGAGGTCAAGCCCTTCGGCTTCTTCTTCTGCACTTACGCGTATCGGTGAAAAAACGTTGATTACCTTTAGCAGCAGTAATGAACCGAAGAAAGAGTAAGCCGCAACGATTGCAACAGACAACACTTGAGCAACCAATAGAGAAGAATTGCCAAAGAATAAACCGTCTACGTTGTTCACCATCGTTGTTGCAAACAGACCAGTTGCTATTGAGCCCCACAATCCGCTTATTCCGTGACAAGCAAAAACGTCTAGGGAATCATCAATTCTCGTTTTTGCCAACCGCCAGTTAGCCACTAAGTTTGATATCACTCCTGCAGCCAAACCTATGACAATCGCTGATGTTACGCTAACAAATCCTGAAGCAGGCGTTACGGCAACTAATCCACAGACGGCACCAACAGATATGCCAATTGCTGATGGCTTTCCTTTTGTTACCCAATCAACAATCATCCAGCTTGTTGCGGCTGCCGCAGCAGCAAGGTTAGTGGCTACAAGCGCAGAAACAGACAACGCATTTGCTTCTAATGCACTTCCTGCATTAAAGCCAAACCAGCCAAACCACAGTAACGATGCCCCCAATATTACGTAAGGTATGTTGCATGCTCTATGTTCAATTCCGTTACAGCTGTTGTTTGACTGTTTTGTGAGTGTTTTTCGTCTACCTATAACTAACGCGGCAGCTAGAGCAGAAAATCCTGCAGTAACATGAATCACAATACCTCCTGCAAAGTCAACTGCACCCAAAAAGTTTAGCCATCCATTAACGTTCCATACCCAATGCGCTACTGGCGAGTAAATGAATGTAGACCAGAGCACAGTGAAGATTAATAGTGAACGAAATTTGATTCTTTCTGCGAAGGCTCCGATAATCAAAGCAGGCGTGATTGCCGCAAATTTTAGTTGAAAGGCAAAGAAGAGGAGCTCGGGAATTTGGGTCGCATATGGGCTTATTGTGTTTATTCCAATATTGTTTAATCCCACTAGCGACAGGTCGCCTATGAAGCCGCCAACGCTGTTTCCAAAGGTGAGGCTGTATCCCCAGAAAGTCCAAACTAAACTAGATACGGCAAATATGATCAGGCATTGAACTAAGGTTGAAACAAGGTTTTTCTTTCGTACTAAGCCTGCATAAAAGAATCCTAGTGCGGGCGTCATTAACATGACTAACGCGGTTGCTGTCGATATCCACGCTATGTCGCCTACTGCCATTTTTCGCGCCTCATGTAGCGGGTGATATTGTCCATGTTGGCGTGTTCGATGTTTTTGGTTTCCATGCTGCTTAATGCTCCAGCGTTTATTCAATTAAGAACTGAATGTTTGTTCATTTATATATAAGCCTTTTCCAATCACTGAATGTTTATTCGATAAATTCCAGTCAATTGAATGTTTGTTCATTTAATGTCAGACATTCATTCATTTTGCTGAAAAAAATAACCCCAAATCAAGCCAGAATCAGAAACTCATTCAGAAACGAAAAATCCAAAAATCAAAAGCTAAACAAAAAACAACACAAAACCCAAACAAAACGTGCTCATAACAAGCAAATACAGCATGTCAAAAGGGGGGGACGTAAAACTTAACGCCAAACAACATTGTTTGTTTTAGAAAAAAGAAGAAAAGGTGTGCATCACAGTTAATGTGAGGCGCAACAATCGATGATTAGATTTTGCTTTGGAACCACACAGGATTTAGTGCGAATGGTGTTTCTTCCACTGACAGTCCGCCTGGTTCGATGTTCAGTTTGAGTATCTGCGGCTTTAGGGGTACGCTTCGTGACTTTCGGAAAATGAAAACTCGTGTCCACTCATTGTCTTGTTTCCGGTAGTCAAGGTATATCAAGTGGTCTACAAGGTATTCGGTGATGTCCGGAGACAGGGGAATACCTTCGGCGGTAAGTAGTACGGTTGCTCCTTTGCGTTTGGTTTCCAGTAGTAGCCTCATGAAGACTTCTCGGAATTCGTCGAAGTTGGATAGACGCTTCTCCAGCGAAGACAGCGAGTCAATTACGATTCTTGAGGCTTTGGGTTGTGTAGCAAATCCCTTTTCGGCAATGCCCATCGCTTCTGCTTTGTCAAGTATGCCGTATTCGCTGGCGTATTCTGCGCTTATGGACATGTTGACAATCTGTATTGTTCCGTTTTTGACTAGGTTGGGGAAGTCAGACCAGAGTTCTCCTCCGGTTCGCATTACTGATTCAGGGGTTTCTTCTGTGGTAATGTATAGGCATTTTTCGCCGCACTTTGCGCCTTTGTAAAGGAATTGCAGACAAAGTATAGTTTTGCCTGTGCCGGGTTCGCCTCGCACTAGGATTGCGTCACCTTTTGGCAGTCCGGGAATGAATTCGCCCAGTCCAGCCACTCCTATGTCGATCCATTCGATGTTTGATGTTTTCTGCATTGCCATTCCGAATCACCTATCATTCAATTAATCTGGTGATTATTGACTATTTGTATATAAATATTTCCTTTTTACTGAACGTTTATTGATAAACTCTTCAAACTCTGAATGATTGTTCAATACGTCGTTAATGAATCAAACATCAACATAACCACATTCTCAATTGATTAATCTAGACGCAATTTATCACTAAAAAACAAACCAAGAAAAACCCCGTTAAAACAAAACACACCAAGCCAGCAAAATATACACATTCATACGCACACAAAAACATCGAAAAACAGGGCGGGCAACTGTTAATGGATCATGAAACCGAACAGCCAAAGAAAACTTTGGTATTCACTTTTCCATGTAAATCAGCAAGGTTGCCCACAGTATTGACAGCGTAGCCACAAAGAACAGCGGATAAAGAGCAACATCAGAAACTTCTAGGGGCATCAGTTTTGCCAAATCATAGAAAACGTAGATGACAAAAGTCAGGAATATCCCGTAACCAAAGAATCTTTTTTTGCGGACAGCTACGAACAACCCGGTTACTGCAACTACACTCTCCATTATGATGGCGACGTACTGCAGCGGTTTAATAGTATTCTCGGTTGTTTCTACGTAAAAACCTGATCCGACAAGAAAAGCCTGTTCACCACTGGCAACGCCTTTTATGTAAGTTTGTTTGCTTGACGGCTCCGTCTCTCCCGGTTTTGGCCATCTGTAGTCTATCCATCCTTCACCTTCTTCACTTAATGCGGTGTCTATGAACAGCCTTCCAATCACTTTTCCTGTTACATCCACCAGCATGCTCATGTTTTCGCCTTCACCGCTTGGGTCAGGAGGATAAACAACGCGAATACCGTTCGTCATCCACACAAACACGTATGTATCACCGTGGAACCACTTGGTTCCCTCCTGCCTGAACTCGGAGAAAGCATCTTCGCCTTTATCTTCGATGAGGTTTGTTGCATCTACAACCAGCTGCTTGATTGTTTCCTTTTTATGGGTTTGCTCAGTTTGGTTTACATACCCAATTATCAAAACTGCAGAAAGCATCAGTATTAAGATCGGAAAGACCAAACGCTTCTTTTCCAAGTTAAATCCCCTTAACACAATTTTGACGGTCTAAACATATAATGTTGTCTTCTTGTGGTTATGCTTAGGGGTTTTCCGGCAGAATTAACTCGTAATCGTATGTGTAGTCTATCTCAATAGTGGCGTTTCTTACAATGCACTCCAGTACGTGCCCGCCCGCAGTTTCGTCGTCGGTGATGAAGTGGAGATGGTATCCGCTCACGTTGATTTCGTCCATGTAGCTTGGAAGTCGGAAACCAGCCATAGTTCCAGTAACGTTGTTTAATATGAAGATAGTCTGGTTTTCTATAACCTCTGCTAGTGTTGGGTAGGGTTCTGTCTGCTTGGGCACGCTACGGGTTTTGGCGTAATCGTAAACGCCGTGAACCCTTATTGCGTACATGGCATTTTCAGGGGAAATATTTTGGTCAATGTAATCTTTCAGTTCCGAATAGTTCATGGCGTCAGCAACGTGGAGGGTTTGGTCTGCCTCAAAGAATGTGACCATGGCAAAAGGTGTCTTGTCTGCAGCGTTTATTTGTCGGGGTTTTCCGTCAATTGGAATCTGGTAGAATACACCGTTTAGCGCAA
>CAYVVO010000179.1:0-5104 GCA_964455275.1 uncultured Candidatus Bathyarchaeia archaeon
ACTGAATGGAAGATTGTGTTCCCCAGCGGTACCGTCCACAAAGTGGATGTCACTGATCGCTATTAACATTTTAAAACCTCATGCCTTCATACATTGATTTTCTAAAACTTAAGCAAGCTCGAACGGAAAATGAGCCTTTCCTGCTCTTAATTCAATGAAGTTATTCATCTGTTCCTGGCTGCTGTGAAGAGAAATGCAAACCAATCATTATCCGTGACGGAGGCCAAAGCCTTTCATTTGTTACCTCAAGGAACGTTAGGCAATTTTTACACCAACGCCCCATTTCATTAACAATTGTCAAAAAAAACTTGACCTTTATCATTTATTTGTCCGATCCCCTCTTCAAAATCTCAGGGCTTTGGATAAAGGATCTCATGGTCAATCTCTTTTACTGGTAGCCTAGGAGGAGTATGATCGGGGGACTGGCTTGGCAGAACATAATGTTCGAGTTCAGGTATTGGTCGAGCCAATCCGTAGGCAACAGCCAATCTCTCGAATGGAGCATCTATTTCTTCGGCATCATAGTCATCAGGAGTTGGGAGTTTACTTACAGGGTACCTCACTTGGCGAGTTTGGAGATTGGACCATTTCCAAGGAGTGGAAAAAATCCTTTCTACGTATGGTAAGTTCGCTCCACCACCACAAAGAAAAACCTGGACCTTTTCCCATTCTGTTTCCTTAGCTAGATGCTTAGAAGCTAATCCCCATGTTCTACAATACTCATCTGAATCATGGAGATTTCTTAGTTCTGTGAGCGCTATAGAATGCAATTCCTTATTGTTTATCATGCTGGTCAAGCAATCATGAATGTGAAAAGGAGTACAAGCCGCATTGTTGATGCGGTTGATGTAATTTGCTATCCTCCTTTCAATGTTGACTGTTCCTTTTGGGATATTTCTAGCTGCATACCAGTAGCTATTAGATCCACCAAAGGGCATAAGAAGGTTGAAAATGGAAAGGTCAGTAGTTCCAGCGCCTAAGTCAATTATCGCATGCAATCCTTCTTGCTTTCGCAAGGACACACAATAAGAAGCAACCCCAGCTACAGACTCTGGCACTGCGAACACCCTTGTTTCTTCATTTTCCGGTATATTCTCCAACTCGTAAGATGCTGCTAATAGGTCAAAACTTTTTCCAGCCACTCGCCAGGTTTGTTCAATAGCTTCAGCCCAAGCGAAGATTTTCTTGAACTCTTGCAGCACTTTATTATTCTCGATGTGATCAATCGGCATGCCAATGTTGAAAGCCATGTCGAGCTCAACATCGTTATATTCAGGTAGCTTTTCAATTACCTTTCTAGATAGATGAATTGAATAAGCTAGGAAAACCGCACTCAATCGCTCGGCGGTAAGAGAAGCTCCACAATTCTTTCTCTGACGATAATCACAGAATCTCTTTTCAGTCACGGGGTCTTTAAACACCTCGTCGTAGTTTCCTGCTACAATAACCTTAAAACGTTGCAGCCCTGAATCCCACTCCTGGTTTGAAATTGCTTTTGCAGCTTCGATTCCTAAAAGGAGTTTCCCTTCCTCATCTATAGCAGCTAAGGAAGGCAGACAATAATCAGGGTAATGAGGAAGATTGTGCTTAAACATGATTGGCCTAGATAAACGTCTGCCTAGTTGCGAATAGACAATTTTAGTTGAACTGGTACCAAAATCCAGGCCAACCTGAATGTGGGCTTTTCCACGCTTGGGGCGAATTACCTGAGCGGAAGCATATGAGGGCTTCTTATGCATATAACTTTGTCTAAGCGCTTCTTCATCTCCGGGGGACTCCCTTTCCGATTTAGGCTCCACCCTAATGGGTTGCCTTTTAAATAATCTCCAAAATGCCCGCAGCAATTTCATCATATTCCACCTGCACACTTCTTTGGTTTTCAAGTTCTCGTTCTTTATTCATGAGATCAGCTTCCAACCTTCTTATAGTGCCCCTTAGCATCCTTATGTATCGATCAGTTCTCTTTCTATCGATGGCCTGGTCGAGTAGATCTTGCTTCATTTTCAAATTCTTACCGTAGGAAGTTTGCAAGCTCTCAAGCCTCCGTTCGATGAATGCGTCATTATTCCTTTTAATCTGTTCTCTCACTCTCGCTACACGATCGAGAAAGATCTCCGTTGCTTTCTTGCAGGCGTCTTTTGCAAATGAAAGATTTACTTCATACCCGGGACCTGTTGAATCTTGCCCTTTTTCGACCATTTCACCAAGAATCACTTCAGCAATCTCTTCATCGCATGCAGGCTCAAGGTCTTGATTAACAATTATCATCTCCAAGGTATTCGTTCCGCGGGCTGCACGGACGCGAAGTCTATTGACAAAATAAAGATATTTGCTGGAGGGCAGGTTTTCAGTCTTTAGTATCACATGGTGTGCATTAGAATGATACTTTCTCTCTTCAGAATAATACCTTACAATCGATTGGGTCAGAGGGTGCAGGACATTTATGAAATCACTCTTAGGGTAATCAAATGCGGTCTCGGAATCAAAAGTAATCGGAATTCCCGTGGCTGAGGGACTTAGGAATTTAAGAACATCTGCCACGCCTATGTACTGGGTTAGCATATTTCTCAGTTTGTCGTCTGGGTAAAACTTCCCTAAATTAGTCTCTAAGTCATATTCCATCCGGCTCCTTGGGCAGTTGCTTCTAAGAAAATCAGCTATGAACCTTCTCATCTGCTCGCCGGTGATGAATCTTCGTCGTTCCTTTATCATTTTGACTTCTTCATCAAAAAACTGATCCGTTCCGATGAATTGAGCGGCGTTCCTTTCCAATTTTTCTAAGTCTACAATTCTCCGCTCTATCGCCCGTAACTTGTCTTCAAGTAATTTTTTCTCCTCCTCTGGACTCAGTTTTTTGCTAAGTATGTCTCGTTCAATGGTGCTCAGCTCATCCCCCAGGATCATCTCAAGTTCACCGATAGACCTCTCGAAAATTCCAATGCGGGAATACAATCTGTCTAAGATCCTCTGTTCGATCGTGTCCTCAATCCAGAAGTTGTATATTCGAATCACAGGAGATTCCTGGCCGATCCTGTCAAGCCTTCCTATTCGTTGCTCAATTTCCATTGGATTCCAGGGGAGGTCATAGTTGAATAAGATGTTGGAGTATTGGAAATCGAGACCCTCACTACCGACTCTTGAAGATAATAGGATCTCGAACTTCGGATCCTCTCTAAATCTGTCGACTATCTTTGTTCTATCATCTGGGTCAATATCGCCGCTAATGGTGTCGCACTTGAAACCATCACTGAGCAGGCGGCGCTTGAGATACTTCAGGGTGTCCTTGAAGAAAGCAAATATCATGACTTTCAAATAACCTTCATTTTTCCTTAAGCCTTCTAAAATCTCTCGAAGCTTATCATACTTCGAATCAGGCCCTGGATCAGGCCAGTTGGCTATTATTTCTTGGAGGCGCTTCCTTGCAGAATCTAAATCGATCTCCTTCGCTAAGAGATCCTCATAATCTTCGTCCGTAAGCGCTGAATCTTCTGAATAATCCTTGCCGTCAAATCCGAGATTCTCTTTGTAATATTGGATCATTGCAGGGATAGATGATGCCATCCTCCGTTGGGGCGTGTTAAGCATCCATTTTTGAATTAATGGTGAATCCGTGCGCTTTTCACTTTCCGCGCGAACATAAGCCGTCACAGCCTCATAAAAGCGCTTTTCAAGGTCAGTGAACGTGAGTCTTAACGGATAAGCTTTGCGGACTGCGAGCTTAGTTTGTACCTCCCGTTTCTTAGTCCGATTAAATATGTGACCGATCAGATTAATCTCACTAAAATTTCGCTGGGCTTGTAGTAAAAGCCATCGATAGGGTGGGGCGTAACCTCCCCTTGAAATAATTTCATCAAGAACCTGAATTAACTCTTGGTAAGAAGGGTTTATTTGAACTCTCTCAGACTGGCCGATTTCCTGCAGTAGCTTAACAGCTTCCATAATATTAGGCGGGATATAGCCGAGGCAAACCTGTGCCCTAATAATTGGTTCATTTTCCCTAAAGAGGCTGTCGGCGGTGAAAAGGTCAGGGAACTCTTCGTCATCTAGTATATTTAGGAGACTAAAAAGATTCTCGTTACCAAGATGAATGGGTGTCGCTGTGAGGTGAATCATTGCATCAGCGCTTTGGCTTAGTAAAACTCCTGCTCGTCGTTGTTTCCTTCCAAAATTACGCATGTGGTGAGCTTCATCCACGATGACCAAGTCGAAACTCGGGGCAATAGCATCGAGTTGATCCAAAATAGATTTACTCCTAATACTTTCGAGTGAGATTATTCCGTTTATAGCTGTTTCATCAGGAGAGTCTTCATAATCCTGTAGAAACTCGGAAAACTCTCTTGCCGATAAGATTCGAAAATCTTCCCCAAAACGTCTTTTCAGTTCCATTTTCCATTTGTTGACAAGGTTAGCTGGACAAACCACCAAAACTCGCTGGACTGTCTGTCTCGCTCTAAGTTCAGTCAGGATCAAACCTGCTTCAATTGTCTTACCTAAGCCGACTTCATCTGCAATTAGGAGCCTATGTTTTGGAGAGTCAAGGAATTTTAGGAGCGGCTTGAACTGGTAAGGATAAAACCGAGTACGCGAAGCATTGAAAGCATATATATTGTTGCGGAGTGGATGATCCCTTAACAGCCTCTGATATGTCAGAAGTCTTTGGAACTCCTGATAACCGTCTATATTCCCCTTAAGGATGTTATCTGTGGGAGTGGCTGCAGGCACATAAGGGCGAAGATCGATTTCAGCCTTTTTGGGACGCCCGGCGGGACCAAAGTTGACACGGTACCATTGAATACCCGCGTGAAATTCACATACCTCAACGACTGTTCCAATAAGACTTGGATCGCTTACACATTGAACCTCATCACCGACTGTGTACTTAGCACTCATAATACTAACCGTAATACTGAAAAACCATGAGAATTCAGTATTAGTCCCCTAAGCCTCTGTCCAGTTTTCACACAGCACTTCCGCCTGCTCAAGTACGGTTTGTGTTGCCTTTTCCTGTTTGTCGGGTGGATAACCATATTTTCGGAGAATGCGCTTTACGATAACACGGATGTGGGCTCTAGCGTTTTCCCGCACTTCCCAGTCAATGGTGACG
>CAYVVO010000180.1:0-3130 GCA_964455275.1 uncultured Candidatus Bathyarchaeia archaeon
AGGTCTGCTCCGCTGGTGAGGAAGTATGTGAAGCCGACGCCCATGACCAGAAGCGCTCCGATGGTCAGGTGTTTGAGTTCTGTTTGGCTGAATCCGAATATTCTAGCGGTTTTAGGCGTGTATGATACTGTGTATTTGTACAAAGGCTGTTCAGCCCGTCTTTGGGTTGTCGTCGGCGTTTCTCTTGGAGCCCTTGCCCTCCACGCTTCCGGGCATGCGTGGCTCTCTGGGAGGCGATGTTCAGCGCAGAAGAAGCCTCCACAGTAGGCGCATTTGAATGGGAGAACAACCTCTTTGCCGCAGTGTTGACACTTCGCCGTTGCCTTCAGCTTCCTAAATGTTTCTGAAAAACTGGTTGAACGGGATGGTTTAAATGTTTAGCTCCAAATTGGGCATAACTTTCTTTGGTTTTTGTTTTTTGCGTTGTGGTGTGCGGCAAGGTTTAAATATTTGTAAATATCCAAATGTTTACTTGACCTGCTATGAACCAAACCTGCCCGCTATCTTCTCCGCTGAGCCAAAAACAGAAAGCCGTCTGGTCCCTAATGCACAAAGGCTTCTCAGTGTCTGCGATAGCGGAGAAGCTCAGCACCACCAGGCAATACATTAACCAGACAAAATTAACCGCAGAAGCAAAACTTTCCACAACCCTTCTTGACGTTGCAGGAGCCAACGACATACAGGTAACAAAACTGTACCCCAAAAAAGCCATGCTTCTAGGCTACCACCCAGCCCTCAAACGCAAAGCAATAATTACCTATACCACAAGCCACGGAATCAAAGTGTGGTACTGGCATGACAACCCAGAAGAAATAACAAACCAGAACTTCCTCCGCCAAACCCGAAAATATCTGCTCGACATCGCCAAAGAGCAAGGAATAGAGCTAGACGCAACAGCAGACATCCACCCAGCTAAATTGGCTCACATAATATTCAGCAAACTTGTGCCCGAGGTGCGGTCATGAGCTTCAAAAACTTTTTACAACAGTTTTTTTGGGGCTGGGTTCCAGAGGAACCAAAACTGCCTAAAAGAAGGGTTATTTCTTTTCGGGTACCTGCAGTCACGTTTATTGCTGTTACCTCTGTGACTTCTTTGTTTTCTTTAGTTTTTGTTTTTCTTAATATGACGGTTTTGTTTCCGCCGCCACTAGTTATTGAAAGTGCTCCCAACAGTTCTTATGTCGAATTAAGTGGAGTTTCAGATTATTATAACAACACTTACTATTTGTTTTTGACTAACGGCACCCGAATCGACTCAGAGAATCTAACACTAAGTTATACGATTACCAAACAAAGTTCAGATAAATGTACAGTAAACATTGCCATTGAATGTGACACGTTTTCCAACCAGACAACAGTTGATGGCAACATTGAGAACGGTAATCTGGTAATCGACTCTATGCGTTCACTGTTTTTAATCAATCCCAACTTGACCAAAAACCAAAAAGTTGTTTTAGCTGAAACGCCTGATTGGAAACGTACTGCCACTGTTATCTCATCAAAATCACGAGCTTCAACCACAGCAGACCGTTACTACGTGAAACCAGCAATAGCCGTTCTTAGCAAAGATCCAGAAAGTTCAGGCCCATTTTATTATATGTTCTCCCATTATTCCCAGAATACTGGTGCCCTTGTGAGTTTTGGGGGACGTGTTAGTGATGTACTCCTGAAGAAATTGGGAATAGATGTCATTATCAACGGAAATCTATACCTGAATACATATTCAGAAAACTTGGACATTGACGTCATTAATTATGACAATGCAAATTTTACCAATTTTGGATTTGTTCTGTTCCTTTCAACGGTGTTCACTGCTGTTGTATTGTCTACTAGATTTGTTGTGCAGTTGATTCGTAAAAAAGGAAAACCAAACCTTCTGGAGTTGTTCTTATGATTCTGCACAGCTTTGTTGATTATGTTCGTGGTTGGCTTCCTGAAGAGCCAAAAATGCCGAAAAGCAAACTCGAAAGAATACTCCAGCCAATAGCGGTCCTAGTTGCGGCTACAACAGTGGTTTCCTTGTTTTCCTCAATCTTTACGGTGAGCCAGCCGATTGCCGCATTATCCACTCCACTGGTTGTCCGAAGCACTCCGGGCTCGTCGTTGGTGGAATTTGAGGGAGTTCTGCAGCAGAACAATACGTTCATTATGGTTTTAACCAACGGAACCCACATCACTTCCAAAAATTTGACAATGACTTTTTCGGTTACTGAAAGAGGCGGGAACGAATGTACTGCACACCTTGCCGTTGAATGTGACAACTTTTCCAATGAAACGACAGTGGACGGCAGAATCGTGGATGGGAATCTGGTAATCGACTCCACGCGGTCAATATTTTTGATTAACCCAAACCACAATCTGAGTAGAACAAAAAGGATTGTGTTAACTGAAACGGATGATTGGAGACTCACTGCAACTGTGAACACTTTAAGTGGGAAGCCTTCAACAGCAGTGGAGCCTTACGGCGTTACCGCATTAATGGTTTCGGCGCATAATTTACTGACCGAAGAGGGGTGGCCTATGAGCCTGATTTTGGGTTATGACCCCACTAGCGGCATGCTTGTTTACTCTGGCTATTCTCTGAGCGATGTACTCTTGAAGAAAGTGGGGATAGAGCTTCTTCTCGGAGGTAGTTTAGGGCTAGTTTCGTATTCAGACGACTTGAATCTGGAGTTTTTCGATCGGGACCTCTTTTGGGCTAAACTTAACGCTAAGTTCTTTCTGTTTGACTTGCATCTGTCTTTGTTTGCTGTCTTAGCGATTGTGGCTATTGTGCTGTTCGTAATCCGAAAAAGAAGGAAACGAAGGCAGCTAGGCGCGCTGAACATTCTAGAACTATATGATGACTCTACACAAAACTGTGGCAAACGAGGTTGGTGACGGAATTTACTGAAGTTTTAGGCGAATTTGAAAACTTGGTTAAACGCTTCAACACCACTGAGGCGCTGAGCGGTCTCAGCTTCAAAATCTACAAAGGAATCAACGGGCTGATAGGTCCAAACGGTGCAGGCAAAACAACCACCATCAAGCTGAGTCTGGGACTGATCAATGCTGATGCGGGATGAGCAGATGTGTTCGGGTTTGACTGCTGGAAAGAGTCGCTGCAGATAAGACGAAAAATTGGTGTTTT
>CAYVVO010000181.1:0-2201 GCA_964455275.1 uncultured Candidatus Bathyarchaeia archaeon
AGGCTTGATGTTTCACGAAATTTACTCACATACTCAATGCCCAATCTATTCGTACAAATAGCTAACGCCATCGAAAAAAGCGAAAAATTTCGGAAGGCTTTCGCAAAAAAGATTGTCGAGGCTGACATGATACAAGTAACCCAAAAGTATGGCGGAACCGTAATCGAGTTCAGCCCTCGGTTTTCAACTTTTGAGGGGCATTTATTCGTTTTTGCTTTTCCAAAAAAGCTTCTGAAGCATATCCTAATTGAGTTATGTCTGGAAAACAAAGAAGAGCTTATCGAGTTCTTCACTCGGGAAGGAGGCTCTGCTGAAGATATAAAAAGATCAATTTCTGAGGGAAAAATGCCTTTCATATCAACTTCCGAGATAAGAGGACCACGGCGAGCACATTAAGTGTGTTCTCAACCAACTGTATTTATATCAAAAGTATGTCTCTTATTGTGCTGGTTTCGCTGAAGGTTAACGTGCATGGTATGCAAAGTTCAAGTTTACGAAAAACCGGTCTTAAACGACCCCATTTTAATTGAGGGACTACCCGGCATCGGATTCGTCGCCAACATCACGGCTTTACACCTCATCAAAGAGTTGAAAGCAAAACTGTTCGCGGAAATTCAATCCTCCGCCTTCCAAGACCTCGCCATATCCACAGGCAATGGAGGAACATTCTTTCCAACAAACCAGCTCTATTATCACAAAGGAAAAGATGGCGAAAGAGACTTCATTATTCTCTACGGTAACACACAGGCCCTGACGACGGTTGGACAGTATGAACTCTGCGGAAAAATCTTGGACATAAGCGAAGAACTTGGATGCAAATACATTTTGACGGTGGGGGGACTAAAAAAGGAAGAAAAAGTTAAAAAACCGAAGCTCTACTGCACAGCCTCAGACCAGGAAACTTTACAGGAAGCCTTAGACCTCGGCGCCAAGGTCATGAAAGGGCACATCTTTGGGGTGGCAGGACTCCTTGTTGGATTGTGCAAATTGAGGAATATGAGGGGTCTATGTCTCTTAGCTGAGACGTCGGGTTTGTATCCAGACGCGGTGGCTACGCGGGAGGTCCTGAAGGCTCTTCGTAAGATGCTGCATCTGAAAATAAGTTTGAGGAACTTAGGCTCTTCTGCGGAAGAAACAGGTAAAATACTCGAGTCTTTCGGTATTGTCTCTCCTTCTTCGATAGAAAAAAAGGATCGGGAAGCGGATTTCCGCTGGTTTATTTAGCTGCTGCTTCTTTAGTGAACAAACTGTAGACTCGCTGCACTCGCTCGGCTATCGGACCTGAACCCTCAACAATGCCTTTTTCTGTTACTTTGACCTTTTCCATGACCCAGATGAAGCCTTTATCTTCATAGAGTTTAACCATTGTTGGAAAGACCTTTTCAAGGCGTTCGGATAGCCCCTTCAAATCGAAGGGTTTCTCCATGGTGAAGATTTGGGCGACAACACTGCCGTTCAGAAATACTCTGTGTAGTTGTATGCCTTTTTCGTCCTTAGCCTCTGACAATGAGAGGCTCAGGCTCTCCGGGTCTATGCCGGACAGGGTTCCGCTAAATTTTTTGTCATTAACCGTGGTGACCATGACTGCTTTGTCGAGGAGTGCTCCTATCTCTCCTAAGAACTTTCTTCTAGATACTGACATCGTAACACCTAGCCACTAAATAGAAAGAGAAGAACTTATCTATTTCTACAAAAAACAGCAAAATCAACCCCCTTCTTGACCCACACAGCCAAAAACAATAAAAAAAGGTATGATTTGCAGTGCTCGCTCAGAGTTGCAAAGTCTCCGCTGTTATCGTTCAGGTTTCATCAGTTTCTTCATCAGCTGCTTTTTGCTTTCAGATGAGACGGCTATCTTGTTCTCTTTCGTTACGTAGCTGTTCTTGTCCACAAAAATGATTTTCCTCGGCTCCAGATCGTCTTGAAGATCCACGTTGGGTCCAACCATGCTCTGGGGACCAAGTTTTACGCCTGGCTCCAAGCATGAGTTGATTCCTGTTTTGCAGTTGTCGCCTATTATGGCGCCCAGCTTGTTTGTGCCTGAATCTATCCTTTTGTCTCCAATCCTAACTTGCACGTTCTTCTCGTCGAAGCGGAAGTTGGCGGTTATTGTTCCTGCGCCGAATAGGCAGTTGTCTGAGATTATGGAGTCGCCTATGTAGTTCATGTGGAACCAGCAGTCGTCGCCGATGAGAGAGTGC
>CAYVVO010000182.1:0-2513 GCA_964455275.1 uncultured Candidatus Bathyarchaeia archaeon
CTACTTTCATTTCTTTCACAAATCTGCGCCTGTCTATTTCAACGGCGTCGACTGCTGTTGTTATGGCTTGTCCTCTCGCCTTCACTTGTACCTCTTTTACTTCGGCTCCGCTGAAGGCGGTTACGATGCCTAACACATAATTCATGGGGGGTTTTCTTCCTACGTATATTATGTTCGAGTCGCTAGATTTTTTGCTCATTTTTCGTTTCTCCGTAGTTTGTGCTGTTATTGTTAGATGGACTAGCTTTTAAATCCTCCTATTAAATGAAAAGATGTAATGATTACGCGTTCTTATGTTAAACTTTCAGGTAGCCTTTTCTTCTAAGCCAGTCTGCCTGGTTTCTTTTGTATCGCCATATGATGTCGCCCCGCGTGTCGGACTGGAAGTCCCATGGAGAGACCAAAACGATGTCTCCTACCCTTATCCACATTCTCCGCTTCATTTTTCCGCGTATCCTGCAGAGGCGTTCATGTCCGTCTTGGCAGCTCACCATAAGCCGGTCGAAGCCGAGCATTTTTTTGGCTATGCCCATTACATCGTTGCCAGCGGGTAGTTTAATGGCGTTGTGATCTTCGCGCTTGACCTTTCTTTTGCCCACAGTATCGCACCTCTACATTGTCTTTTCATAATTGTCTACATGGCTTAAATAGGTTAGTTTTTTGTCCAGAGGATAGGCTTTGGTTCAGGGTGTTCTAGGCGGCATGAAGAAACGTGATAGGCGAGGTTGGTTGCGGTTTTAGGGGAGTGTGCTTTCAGCTTTGGAGGATGGTGAAAATGATTATGGCTGCTCCGGCTGTCCAGCAGTAGTAGGCGAATAGGTGGATTTTTTTGTTCATAACTATCTTCTGTAGAAGCTTCAGGGATGCGTAGCCTACTATCATGGAGACTATGGTGCCTAGAAGCAGCGGAACTGGGTCTATGGTGCCTAGGGCTAGTTGTTTTGATTCCATGATTGTTGCTCCTGCTATGGCGGGTGCAGATAGCAGGAATGAGTACTTGAGGGCGGTTGTTTTGTCTATTTTTCTCAGTAGTCCTGTGGATATGGTTGCTCCGCTTCTGGAGATGCCGGGGATTATGGCGATTGCCTGTGCCAGTCCTATCAGCAGTGAGTCGGTTATGCCCATTTTTTTGTTGCCTGTCCGCTTTTCGGAGAAGAAGAGTACGGAACCGGTGATTAGGAGGGCTAATCCTACGGCGGGGAGGTTGGAGAAGAGGGATTCGAAGAAGTCGTGGAAAACAAAACCTGTAAAAGCTATGGGCACGCTGCCAACCACTATGAACAGTGCAAGTTTTCCTTCCTCGGTTTCGAAGTCGCGCTTAACCACTGCTTTGATTATGTCTGCGATGTCTTTGCGGAAAACTGTGAGAACCACGATTAAGGTGCCGACGTGCAGCATGACGCTGTAGATGAGGGGAAGGTTCAATCCGAGAAGTTTCTGGGTGATCACCAGATGACCCGAACTGGATATGGGCAACCACTCCGTTAACCCCTGAACCACGGCGAGAATAAATACTTCGATTAATGTGACCATGTCTTGGATTCCGCCCTTCAGACTGTTTGCCAGTTAAGCCATGGAACAGTAACATATCTTTCCATATTTAAAAGACGTTAGTAACAGTGCTTTCTTGGAATTTCAGAAAAAAGCTTGTTTTCAACAATCTTCTGTTATTAGTCTTCTAATATGATTGAGCTGTTTTGAGGTTTGTTTAGGATGTAATCTCTATTTGCGTCCATGTGCGTATGTAACAAAAAAATAAAAAGAAAAAAATATTGTAAAAAAGATCACTCGTCAAGAATAGATGCTAGCTAGTAGCTTAGTATCTATCTCTTCTCGGGGGTCTTCGTTTGGCGTAACATTCGCGGCAATAGACGGGTCTGCTTGAGTCAGGTTTGAATGGAACTTGACATTTTTGTCCACATTCAGCGCAGACTGCATCGTGCATCTCTCTTGGTCTACCATAAGACATTCATTTCGCACCTCCAATTCGCCTAAAGAACTAGTTTCTTCAAAAACTACTTCATGAATATCAACCACAAAGTTGCTTATAAATTCATACCCCCGCCAACCCAACAAAACAAACTTGAACAAACAAAAAAACGACCAAAACAAAAACACACCAAAGAATTAACTGCCAAATGTGAGCAGATGGTGTGCTGAACGTAACCCCACTTTTCTTAGCAATCTTTTTCTTCACCTATGTGCGTGTGAACTTCATGCACCAAACCTGTGCTGTGCAGAAATTTTCAGAAAAAAGCTATTTTTAAACAATGTTCTGTTATTAGTCTCCTAATATGCGCAACAGAAGTGTGAAAAACCTGCTTCAACAATAATGCAAATGTGGCACAATTGGGTTGGTGTGCTGACCATTAACCCGCCTTATAGAGAAGTTATCTCAACCCATTCCGCCTGTAACCAAAAATATTATTCCTGCAATTATGAAAGAAACAATCATAACTGTGAATAAGCATAATATTATCTTCTCCATATCGACTTTCATTTGGTTTCCCCTG
>CAYVVO010000183.1:0-4220 GCA_964455275.1 uncultured Candidatus Bathyarchaeia archaeon
ACATAATCAAAGAAGACCTCGCCTCAAAACGTCTAGTAGACAGCATCAAAGAAATACTGCTGAAATCAGCTCTACCTGAGACCGTAGACATCGAAACAGCAAAATCTATCGCTAGCCTTTTCGACAAAAATCCAACAATACATATCGAATCCACCAACATCTTAACATCTAATCCGAAAAGCGAAATTCCTGCAGAACAACTGGCTTCAACATTAAGAAACCTTGCAGAGATCGATATTGTAGAAGAAGAACCTTCTCGTTCAGTAATTGCCTGCCCAGACTGCGGGTCACTCGCTACTACCCTCTATTTGGAATGCCCCGAATGCGAAACCACCCAAATGAAAAAAGAAGAAGCCTTAGAGCATTTTGACTGCGGAAACATAGATTTCAGAAGCAAATTTGACAAAGGCGAAGGCGTCCTAGTCTGCCCGAAGTGTGGAAAAAAACTTAAGGTAATAGGAGTCGACTACAGAAAAATCGAAAACTGGTACAGATGCTCAAACAAACACTTCTTTGGCCAACCCAACTTCAAATTCACATGTTCCGAATGTAGTGGACGATTCTCGCTGGAAGAAACAATGGTAGGCATGCTCCATCACTACAAGTTAACAGACAGTGGCCGACAGATGCTGAAACTCGGCGTGAAAGCAACCGAATTAAGAGAACAAAACCAAGATAAAAAATCCAGCCAAAAAACTTGAGTATAGATTTGGTTGTTAGTAATGGCCATCAAGAAATTGGTAGTAACTGCCGTTGTGCTGGCGTGCGAACTCGTTTTAATAGCTTTTGTTATACCCGGCTACATCGCATGGATATGTCTAATCCTGGGCGCCGTAGCTGCTTCATATTTTCTATTTGCTGCTAGACAAGCTCACAAAAGCAAAATCAGGAAACCTTCAAGACACATCACTATACTCGCCGTTCTTTCTATGCTCATAATTCCCGTCATTGTCGGCTGGCTCACCTTATACCTCGGATACCTTTCAATTGCGACAGCACTTCTAGCGACAGCGTTAACGGTTGAATTTTTCTCAAATTACCTCGCACTTCCACTTTGTGTATACCACCGATATCTGGAGTTAAACATGACCCTAAGTCCAATTTATCGCTGGCCAGTGGTTACCTTAGTGGTTCCAGCCCACAACGAAGAAAAAGTGATAGAACGCTGCATCGAAGCGATTTTGGAAATAGACTACCCAAAGAAGGAGGTCATCGTGGTGGACGACGGGTCAACAGACAAAACTTACCAGTTAGCCTCTAAATACCGAACGAAGGGCGTGAAGGTAATCCACAGAGAGACGGCTGGCGGAAAATCTGGCGCCTTGAATACGGGTATACTGATTGCTGAAGGCGAAGTCATCATCACCTGTGACGCCGACAGCATGATCGCTAGAGGCGCCCTTAAAAAGATTGTCAGCCGCTTTCAGGACCCGACGGTTAGTGCCGTGGCGGGAAACGTGAAGGTTCTAAACAGGACGAATCTGGTGACAAAGTGTCAGGCGCTTGAATACATCGTCAACGAGAACATATACCGAAGAGTCTTCGACATCTTCGGCGTTGTGCCCGTAGTTCCGGGTCCTTTGGCTTCCTTCAGGAAAAGAACCTTAAAAGAGATAGGTTTCTATGACCGAGACACTCTAACTGAGGATTTCGATATCACAGTCAAACTTTTGAAGACCCAAAGAGTTGTACAAGCTTTGAGTGACGCCAACGTGTACACCGAGGCTCCTGTCACTTGGAAGGATTTTATCAAACAGAGAACAAGATGGAACAGGGGAACCTTCCAAACCATCATAAAACACAGAAACGTTTTCGGGAATCCACGGTTCGGTTACTTACGGAACTTGACATTCCAATACATAATACTGTCCATGGTCTTCGTTCCCTTCGTCTCGATCGCATCTCTAATCGTTATATTCTTTGCAGTGTTAACAGGGTATGCGTTGCAAGTTCTACTTGTGATGGCTGTATTCATACTGATTCAAACCACATACAGTTTCTTAGCCATAATGATGGATGAAGAAGACTTGAAACTCGCAGTTTTTTCTCCATTATTCGTGGTAGGCTACAAAGAAGTGCGGAACTTCATCAAAATCAAAAGCCTCTTCGATATACTCTCAAGAAGAGAGCTGAAATGGGGCACACTAACGAGAGTAGGAACACCTGAAACAAAGTCAACAGTAAAACCAGCCAATTCTACACAGCGCTGAATTGTTTAGAAATTTTTGTCTCTTTCTAGCCGCTGTGGCAGCTCTGATTGTGCTGCATCCAAGGGTGATTGGTCACGCTTTTGTGCGCCTCTAAACTTGCCGATAAACCGAGTTTCGCACAGAAAGACGATGGTAAGGTAGATGAACATCCAAGCTATGAAAAAGAATTCTCCGTAGAACTCGTGGAACAGTTTAGCTGGTGAGACTCCGCTGTTGATTCCTATTACATAAATCGTTACTATCCGCAGTAGGTTGACGAAGAATGTTCCAGCCGCACCTACTGCAACATAGATTATTTTTCGCATCCGGGATATGCTAGTGCCCCTGAGGAACAGCATAATCATAAAGGAATACAGGAAGAGGCTGTGGCTTCCCGCACAAGACCAAGCAATAATAGCAGTATAGGGTTCCCCACCGCCCAGACTGACCTCAAGGTATAAACCATCTTCGCCTGCTGGCCATGTTGCTGTCGTGTATCCTAAGAGATTCAGGATTGCAGCCACTCCGGAGGTGGTTACGGGAACAAGGGACTGCAGAACAGTGAATGTTCCGTTGGGATAGAACGTGTCAATCATATAGAAGATGCCAACGCCTCCGACAAAAAAGGCTGACACAGAGAATGCCTTCAGTCCCCGAACTCCATACAGAAGCCAAATTGACGCCACAAAGAAAACTGCGAAAAGCACATACTCGAGAGAGAAAGGCCAAGAATGCGTCAAATACCATGTATCGCCACCTATGATGGGCACGCCAACGGCTCTTCCTAACTCCACTATTCCAGAATGTAAACCGAAGTTTAATCCCACAGCATAGACTGTTGGCAGAAGCAGGATTACTGCGGCTAACACTGTTTTTTTGGTCCAGAATTTAGGCTGTTCTTTTTTGAGTTTCTTCCATCCAAGCGCTGCCTCTAAGAAGAATAGCCAGAGAAAGAGAATGTACGGTGCTCTGCCCTTCCACAGGTAATCGAAGGAGCCAGAGTCTATGATGTAAAGAATAATCAGTGGCACAATGAACGCTGCGAAAACGAGAACAGTCTTCAAAAGAAAGGGGCGGTCAATTTCGGAGAGAAGCCTCTTCAGTTGTTCTTTTGAGGGGATTATCATGGTGATTGTACCTTACCGAACATGAATACGGTTACCTGCAAGTCGAGGATACCCTTATCCCATTCACAGTAAAATAATTATTTATTGCTCAAACCGCTCCTGAGCATATTAGGAGACTAATAACAGAAGATTGTTGAAAACAGTACTTTTTCTGGGTTTCCAAGCAGAACAAGCATTTTCTCTTTTTGGACGCCAAAAGCTATTCCTGTTTTTCCTTAAACTTGAGCGCAACAGAGTTTATGCAGTAACGTTGACCCGTAGGAGTTGGGCTGTCACCGAAAACATGACCAAGGTGTCCGCCACACTTTTTGCATCTCACCTCGGTTCTGTGCATTCCGAAGCGGTTATCAACATTTTCTTCGACATGATCCTTGGAGACCAGAGACCAGAAACTAGGCCAGCCTGTGCCAGAATCAAATTTTGTTTCTGAGCTAAACAGTGGGTTTCCGCAGCCAGCGCATATGTAGACACCGTTTTTCTTGTTTTTCAGATATTTTCCGGAGAATGCGGGTTCGGTTCCCTTTTCTCTCAGCACATGATACTCTTCCGGGGAAAGAAGTTTCTTCCACTCCTCTTCTGTTCTGGTCACTTTTGATTTGATGGCTTTCACCTCCTTGAAGATGTTTTAATCAGAAGCAACAATGTGGACGGCTACATCAAATCTTGTAATTTCATTCTCGACAAGATAATTAACGAAGGCGTCCGAAGAAGAGGCTGATAAAGTCATTGTCACAGGGATAATTTCGTCAGGGTTGAGGATTGACTCATTATAGTCCCATGATATTGTTAGGTAATCCGAAATTTCCACGGGATTCCAATCCGTTAGGAACATGTTTAATGTTACTCTGAAGTTACTCACGCTTTTGACATACACGGTAGTGTTAACTTGATTCATCTTAACTTC
>CAYVVO010000184.1:0-1480 GCA_964455275.1 uncultured Candidatus Bathyarchaeia archaeon
TCTTTTTGGATAGAACGGACAGTTCTGCTTTAGACACTCATTATTCAGGGGATAGAATTCGCATTTCAGTTCTTTGTTTATCTTGAAGGACACCCCGAAATGTTCTTTTACGAAATCTGCTGCTTCCAGTAACGCCAAGAAGGTGGTTCGTTTGCAGCATCTTGGACCCCCATGCTCGGCTATAGAAAAGAGACTTTTTGCAGTTACTAAATTGGCTATTTTCCAGTCAGCTATAGATAAGGGTGTTGCATCGGTTATCAGGCTTACGAAGATGCCAGTTCCAACTGCTGCCCCACAGTTGCCGTAGAAGCCGCAGAATCCGCCCAGAATCTGTGCGGCTCTTTTCTTTGCCATTCTGATTTTGGTTGCCTTCTCTCTGTAATCCTTTTTGATGTTATAGTATGCAGCTAGCAGGACAGCGGGTACAAGAAAATGATGCTCTGGACCATGCATCTTCACGTTAGGGTTCCTCATCAACGTCAATGCAAGCTCCAAGGGATCCTCTGATTTGCTGGTGATACAGTAACTTTCTATCAGATCCGTGGCGGGTAAACTGTGGCACCTGTCGCAAACGTAATGTCCATTTTTGCATTTTGCGTTTGAGTCATAAACTTGCTTGCAGTAGAAGCACTCTAGCGGGGCTGTCTGCTTTTCGTACACTAGTTCCTCTCCGCAAATGAGGCAACCAGTTCTATGATTTGCGGTCATCTATATTCATCTTATTGAATGGTTCATCAGAAGGGCAGTAGATAAAGTCATTCAATTTTTACGGGTTTTGTAGGCTTCGACTTGTATGCTAACTATTTTTCCTCTCAGCTCTGGAGAAACGTCTATTGTGTAGGGTTTTTGAGAAACAATCTTAACGTTTGTGAATCCCGCTCTTTTTATCTTGTCCAGATACTCGCCTTTTTCTAGTGCACCAGCGATGCATCCAGCCCAAGCATCAAAACTGTTCCTGACAGTCTCATGTAATCTTCCTTCAGTAACATGGTCAGACACCATGAGCCTCCCATTTGGTTTCAGAACGCGGTACGCTTCTTGAAACACCTTCAGTTTGTCTGGAGCCAAGTTAACAACGCAGTTGCTGATGATAACGTCCACAGTCGCATCCTCAACAGGCAAAGATTCTATTTCGCCTAAACGGAACTCAACGTTCTTGTAGCCATGGTTAGAAGCGATAGCTTCGGCTCTCTCCACCATTTCTTTTGTCATGTCCACTCCGATCACCTTTCCTGTAGGTCCCACCTTATTGGCTGCCAAAAACACGTCGATGCCTCCTCCTGAACCTAAGTCTAGGACGGCTTCGCCTTCCTTCAAGCCTGCCAGCGCAACAGGGTTCCCGCAGCCTAAACCCAGAACAGAATCTTCTGGAACACTTTCTAGGTCATCGGGAGAGTACCCGATTTTCCATGCAACATACTTTGGGGGAGACGAACAAGACGACGAGCAGCATCCAGATGAACAACTGGAACATTCCGCG
>CAYVVO010000185.1:0-1684 GCA_964455275.1 uncultured Candidatus Bathyarchaeia archaeon
TGTCGGTAAATATCATCAACTACCCGTTCTGCAGCTTCAACTTCTCTGGTTTTTTCCAGAGCCTTGGCAGTGCCGTAATTTAGTGTCATAACTGTTTCTCTAAGCTTGGAGATGGTGTCAAACACAGCATCCGAAAGCCTAATCAGGTCTTCCTTTATTTCTTTCGGAACGTTCCATCCCCTTTCCATAATCTGAAGCAACCGAAAGGCTATTCCCTCACAGTAGTCAGCTATTTCGCTTGTCAGGTTAGTGAAACGGAGAAAGTCTTCGCGGCTCATCAATATGGCTCCTATTTCGGCAAGTTCCCGTAAAACATTGCGTCGCGCAGCATCCACGCCATTCTGAGCCTTCTTGATGTCAGAGAACAGTTCCTCAGCCAATTTTTTGTCGCCATTCACGAAAACGGAAACCAGCTGCGAAATTTTGCGCGAAATATCCACCACTTCTCTTAGATGGTCTCTAGAAACGTCAAGCGCTTTTCGTTTCACCCGTTCTTCGGTCTCTACAGGAAATACCATACTGTTGCCCCATTGAATGTGTTAGTGATAACCAAAATTAAATAGATTGGAGTCTCTTAAAAAGTGTTAGTTTAACCTGATTTATTATCCATCATTTCTTCAGATTTTTAACGTTCAATCAGTTCCCCCAAACCCTCAAAGTCTAGTTTGTGGCGGAAGTAGGCGTGGAGCAGCTGCGAAAGATTCTCGATCTCGCTTCTTACCTGCTTCCAACTGTCACGGTCACGTAATGTCACGGTGCCATCTTCAAGGGTTCGGTAATCTATGGTGATGCCTAAAGGCGTTCCTGCTTCATCGGCTCGCGCATATCGTCTCCCAATGGACCCTGACTCATCCCATTCCACAGCGAAGCCCTCATTGATCAGCATCTGGTAAACCTCCTTCGCCTTCTCTGGTAAGCCATCTTTGCTCACCAAAGGAAAAACGCTGGCTTGCGTGGGGGCAATGTCGCGGGATAAACTCAGGAGGGTTCGTTTCTTCTTTTTGGTGTAAGCATACTCTAAGGCAACGTAAGCCAGCCTGTCTAACCCGAAACTGGGCTCTATCACGTGGGGAACGAATCTTTTTCCGCCACTCTCGGATTCCTTGAATGCGGTTAGGTCTACGCCGCTGGCTTTCATGTGGCGGCTCAGGTCATAGTCTGTCCTGTAGTTGTGTCCAGAAACTTCTGTCCACCCCCACCTGTCCAAGTACACCTCTTGGTCAAAGCCCTGCACCGAGTAGTGCGCCCGCTCCCACTCCAGTTTTTCGATGAAACGCTGCTGCTCTTCCGGAACCCCCAGCTCCACCAGAAAGTTTTTGGCTAGAGCCATAAAGTAGGCTTGCCACTCCTCCTTGATTATGCCCTTGCTTAGGGCTTCTTTCACTGTGACTGTTATGGGTTCAGTGTCATGTTTCAGCTTGTTCTCTGCTGTTATCAACCGTAACTTGTCATTCTCCACTTCGTGCAGCCTGTCACATTTTCTGTTCTCTGGATCCAAAAAGAATTCAACGTCGATGATGGTGAATTCTCTAAGCC
The DNA here is from genome assembly GCA_964455275.1 of uncultured Candidatus Bathyarchaeia archaeon. GTDB lineage: Archaea > Thermoproteota > Bathyarchaeia > Bathyarchaeales > Bathyarchaeaceae > Bathyarchaeum. Next base: position 1,537 of record CAYVVO010000185.1, read on the forward strand.
TCACTGGACCTTGCCGTGGAGAAATCTCGTTTCTGAGGGCATGACCGATCTGAACAACCCCCAAGGGAAGACGCTCCCGTGCACTTTCGAAGATACGCTTAAACTCCACAAAGATGCCCTGCGCGGCTTCGGGGCGTCCATAACCGAC
>CAYVVO010000186.1:0-1797 GCA_964455275.1 uncultured Candidatus Bathyarchaeia archaeon
CAACAAGCTCTTTTTGGTCGACTTCTGCTCTGGTTCTCCAATCCAAGTAAAGCATGTTGTTCTCGTCCTCAGCCAAGTATCCCGCCTTGATGTAGCGGTTCATGTTCATGTCAACTCTCCATCCCGGCAGCTTTGTGCGGAGCATGTCCTCCACTTCTTCGCGGGGAGCCTTCCCCCTCTTGGAGATTATGTAGGATATAGCCACAGCCAAGCCGGCAATGTCATCGATCCGCCAGCCCATCATCTTAGCATCCTTCGACGGTAAACCGCCTCGGAGAGTAACGAAAAAACGTGCCCTGTTCAGTTCTTCAAGTGTCGGCTTCTCAGTTGGCTCTTCGCCCTCAAAAACCGTTTTCACCTGCAGGTCCAGCTTCTCCAGATGTTTGTCCAGCACCTTGAGGATTTTGGGGTAATCGGACCCCAACGCGTTCTTCAGTTCCCACCCCTTCACGCCAGGTTTCATGTGCCTCTTGTAGAACAGCAGCTGCGTCGCCCTCTTGATCTTCCTTGCATAGTAGGCTTTTCTTGTCATGTTTGTTTCTCCTCTTTCCATCGCATCCATTCTTCGTGGCTTACTGAGATGGGGACAGAAACCATCCTGTTGTCAGCCAACTCTGACCTCGGTTTTCCGAAGGGTTTGATGAAAACTTCCTCTTCTAGGGGATGCATCTCCAATGTTGCATAGCCGTAGGTTACCAGGAAACTTGTCATGTATGCTCTGTCCAGCGTTTCTTTGTAGGTGTCGGCGCCAACGAAATCCCAGTAATGAATCTTCTCGCTTTCGCCCACCCTCTGCTTCAGTTCTGTCCAGAAATTTTCCAGTTCCTCAAAGAATGTTTTCTCAGCTAAGATTCTCAGCTTAACCAGCTCTTCCCGTGTAGTGGCTCCAGCCGCCACCTGCATGGGACCAAATTTTTGCCATCTCTCATCTATGGGAGCGAGGTCACTCCAGTATTTCATGGCTTCGGCTAGGCTGGAGATGGAAAGTTGCTCCAGCTCGATGACGGGGTTCCAAACCGCCGTAAAAAGGGTGACAAGCTCCTCTTTATCCAATCTCTGAATCTTTTCTTCAAGCAGGAAGGGATCGGTGTACAGTGAGGTTGATCTGTGCTTCACCCAGTCTCCCTGATTCTGTATCACCGACGCGAGGTATTGGACAGCTTCCGCGTCCAGAGACAGCTCTTGCGGCGATTCCCAGTCAGGAAAACACTTGTGAAGAGTTGCTATGATGTCGTCCACGTCCACGGCAAACGGGTCTACTCCCCGTTCTTCAACTGATTTGCATAGTTCGATGACGCGTTGAAGGCGTTCGCTGCTATGTTTCTTCTCTTTATGGGACAATTATGTTACCTCTTTGATGAGTGATGCTCCTTCCACGTTCTGGACAGTTATCAGGTGAATGTCCTTGCCGGTGAAGGTGAGCTGGCTGGGGGTGATAGCCAAGTATTGAGTGTCCAATCCTGTGACTGAGGAGACGATGAGGTTGGCGATGATTTCCCTGTTTTTTGGGTCCATGTGAACGTCGTATTCGTCAACGGCTCTGAAGGGAGAATGAACATGCTGCTGCAATGCAAGAAGGAAAGTCACGGTGGCGGTGCTTCGTTCTCCCCCGCTCTGAGTGTAAGCGTTGAGGGGAACAGCTTTTCCTCCCTTGAAGCCCACAAGAATTTCCAGACCAGCATCCTCGATGTCCATTTCTTTTGTCAGTTTTACTTCTCCAACCGCGTAGGCTTCGGCGAGAATCTTCCTGTATTTGAGGTTAACTTGGTCCAGAAGATTGTGGATAACGTTTCTCCA
>CAYVVO010000187.1:0-1927 GCA_964455275.1 uncultured Candidatus Bathyarchaeia archaeon
CCTCTTCCAAGTAGCCTGCCTTCACTATTGGTTCAGGTGAGCCTGCTCTCGCCACTCCGATAACCAGCGTTCTTGGGGTGACAACCTGTTCTTTCTTCTGTTTCTCCAGTTCTAGCAGTGTTTGCAGCGCCTCCTTGATGGTCAAGTATCTCTGCTCCTCCGCTTTTATGTCCAAGTAGCACATGGTGTGAAGTCCCCTTTTCCTGTTTTCGCGGATAACATTGTAGGGCGTTTCGGAGACAAACCCTCTCTCAGAAAACGGTATCGTAACCGCCTTCCCATACTTGTAGTTCTGCAACCCCGAAACCCCCCTCACCGCCGAAACAACAGAAGCACCATGTACAACCCGCGTCTTGATCCCCATCTTTTCTGCGCGAATCCGCAAATCCACATGAGTTGTGGCAATCAACGGGTCTCCCGGAACCAAAAACGCCACTTTCCCCCTTTTAGCCTCCTCAAAAAGCTGTTGCCCCTCCTCCTCCTCCAAGACTCTTCGCGAAACAACCCTGACCTCTTTCCCCATCATCTCCTCCAGTTTCCGGATAGAAAGCCCGGGCATCAGGCTGGTGTACAACTCAGCAAAAACCGCGTCCGCCTCTTTCAGTTCTTCGAGTGCCCTGATGGAGATGTCTTTTTGGTCGTATAACCCTAATCCGATAAATACTAGTTCATTCAAAGCATTCCTGCTCCCATCTAACATACAGTCTTTAGGCAACAAAAGATATTTAGGGTAACTGTTTTCTCAATAGGAGGATGCGTTTGGGTGGGCCCGTAGCTCAGCAAGGCAGAGCGGCGGACTGGTCCTGCGGGACTAGGTTGAGGCTCTTAACCCGTAGGTCAGGGGTTCAATTCCCCTCGGGCCCGCTAACCCTTTCTAGGGATTCATGTGGCTTGCCTTTTTGGTGTGATGGAGAGGGAAAAGTTAAAGCCTGCTCGATTACAGTAATATGTTTTATTCACCGACGAGGTGACCGGCTGATTGAAACTGGCGCATAAGCAGATTCTTCTCCTAACGTTTTCCGTTGTATTGGTGACTGTTGGAGTTTTAGAATCAGAATATGGAATCGTAAGAACTTTTGTCAGTTTCATTTGCACTTCTTGCATTGGATTGGGGTAACAGAGCAGCATGAATCTAAGTCGTCTACGTCACATAACACAGACAATCGCCTTTGTTGTATCTAATCTAGGCTTTATTCCAGCATTGAAAACAGGGCTTATCTGCCCATACTTCTACTGCTACGGATGCCCCCTCGCATCTGCCGGATGCCCCATAGGAGTCCTGCAGCACTTCATGATTATCCCAGCAATTCCCTTCTACCTTCTGGGCACTCTAGGCGTCTACGGAACAGTTTTCGGCAGGGCATTCTGCGGCTGGGCTTGTCCCTTCGGGGCTTTTCAAGACCTGTTAGCGGTTTTCAAGAAAAGAAAAAGGAAGCTGCAGCCTTTCACTTACTCCAAGTTCGCTATGCTGCTGGGGGTTATTGTCTTGGCATGGGTTACTCTGGACACATTCTTCTGCAAGTTTTGTCCTGTTGGAAGCCTCTTCGCAGCCATCCCTGCCCCCCTGTTTTATCCATCTCTGAATCTAGGCTTCTTTTTTTATGTTCACATAGCAACCCTGATCTTGACTGTTGCTCTGGTGCTGCTTTTTTCGAGATTTTGGTGCCGCTATTTATGCCCGTTAGGTTCAATAGGGGTCCTCAACAAGCTGTCTTTCCTCACCGTGTCCCTTGACTCAACGAAATGCACGGAATGCTTAGATTGTCTAGATGTGTGCCCCATGGGGATAAACAAGCTGTCGGATATCGGTTCGTCAAGCGATTGCATCCTATGCGGGAAATGCGTTGAAGCCTGCCAAACAGACGCCTTGAAAATGAATACAAGGAAACGAAACAAGACTTATTAGCTGTATTTCGACAAAAATCTG
>CAYVVO010000188.1:0-2847 GCA_964455275.1 uncultured Candidatus Bathyarchaeia archaeon
TTTCAATAATTTTTTTGAAAGCTTTAACCGGAGAATACAGAACCTCAACTATTTCCCGACCAACCAACTTTACAGCATTCTCCACAACAGTATATTGCCTATTCGTTTGCGTTTCTGATTAGCTAAAAGAGTTTCCTAACCACCTAATAACTGTTAACATCTCGATTGCTTAATGTTCAAGCGGTATAACAAAACGGAAGTTTGCGTGATTAAACAAAAAGGTGGTGCCTGTTTAACCGCCAGCATGAAATGCATTACTGGGAAAAGGTTCATTAATACCAAACAAACAAGGTAAAGGATAAGGGAAGACTGGTCAGTTCATGGCGCTACCAAATGCAACAAGTTTTTGCATTACCAGCGAAGGGTTCGCAGAACTTTTTTGTTGTGAAGAACTTTGATTAACCGTTTGAAAGAGCAGATTAAACGAATTCGATTGTACATCCAAATCACTGAGATGGGACCCATAGCAAGAAGATACTTTGTGAAAAACGGTTTTGACGGCTCCATGACCATGCTGGGAATAATTGTAGGCGCATGGATTGTAAACGTTACGCGACCAGAGATAGTTGTAACCGCGGGTTTAGGCGCCTGTCTGGCAATGGGAATTTCCGGGGTATTCGGAGCATACATGACCGAGAGGGCTGAAAGAAAAAGAGACCTCAAGAAGCTTGAATACGCAATGATGACGAAACTTGATGATTCCGTGATAACCGACGCTTCAAGATTTGTTTCTTTCTACGCAGCCCTAGTTGACGGGGGGTCACCAATTTTAACTGCGCTTGTTTCACTGTCGCCTTTCTTTCTTTTGTTACATGGTTTAATAGCTATTGAAAGCGCTTACATGGCCTCTATTGTAGTGACTCTAGTAACTTTGTTCACGCTTGGAATGTATCTGGGAAAAATTGCCAGAGAAAATATGTTACTTTACGGAGTTCAAACGTTAGTGGCTGGCGTAATAACCATCGTGATTGCATTGCTGTTAGGAGCTATATAACAGAGTTTGAGGTAACACCCCTCTCTTTGTTTTCCTCTCTTTTTGACCAAAAATTTACGATGCCTTGTCTCACATTCTGGCGGATCGATCTTGAGGCGTCATTACCTCTTCAATGATTCTTTTTCCAGCTGCAACCTCGTCAATAGAATGAATGGTAGCCCCCAACTCTTTCAGTTTACTTTTGATGTCCTCAAAGTTCAGCGGATTTCCAGCAATGATGATCTTCGCATTTTCGACTTGTTGGTCTATCTCGTTTATAATTATGTTTACTCCTTCCACGCCTTCTAGGTGGCTGAGAGCTTCGGAGACTTCAATAACGTTGGGTTTATGCGGCTTTAAGACATCTAGGATAAGTCTTCGTATCATCTTAGAACGACGACCATATAGTCTTAGCGCGTATATTTAACTATTCCTCTAGGCAAGCGTAACAACAATCATCTTGCCATTCTTATCCAAGAGGACATCTCTTCGATCGTTGGACATTCATCCTTAGAAATTTTGCCCTGATCAACATAGATTCTGGAGATTTCGCCCACTTTTCTGCTAAGCTGAATCAAATCCTGATCCGCCAATTGCCGTCTTGAATGTACACCCACTTCCATAAGCAATTCAGCGTCATTCGCATCTACTCCCGGAACCATCATAAGCTGAGCCGTTGCTTGAAGATTCTCCGCCGCCTCTTGTGACACCCGCGTCTTTTCTCCGATTACCACAGGGTCGGTGGTGAGAAAATCGCCAACAGAAGTTATTCCCAGACCAGTCAACTCTTTTCCCAAACTTGGACCTATCCCTTTTATGTTCTCAGGGTTGTCAAGGCTCTTCAGCATAGCTTGGTTTGGCACCATGTTTCCCTCAATTCTTTCGAGCCTAAGTTCAATCGCCTCCAGCTCCGCCCGCTGCTTCTTCAAAGCTGCAGTGCTTTCCTCGTTTAAACGCTTGACTCCAATTATGGCTGTTTCTTGTTTTTTCAGGTCAGCAGACAGCTTTTCTCCAGTTTCACCCGCCTTTTGCTCTATCGTGGAGATCAGGTCCAAACGAATCTTTTTGACGGCTTTTCTTTGGTTTTCCATAAGGGCTAACGTTTCTTTGTTAGCTTCTTCGAGGTCTGATTTGATGTTGCCGAAAAATTTCTGATTCACCTTCCTGTTGTATTCCAGCTGGTCAGCCGCCTCAGTTATTGAGGCTTCTTGGGCTTTCCTGAGGGCAGCCAAGTTTCCTCCCACTTTCAGGAACATCTTGATGATTTCAGGGTCAGGTGGTTGTTTACGGTATACGATTATGCAGGTGATGCCGAGAAGGATGAAGGTCGTAGTTACGGATAGCCACAAGTAGGACTCTACGCTGAGACCGCCGAATATGCCGCCTATGATGTAAGGGCTTACAACGGCACCCGCCCCCTCGTTTATCACCAGAACTGCCATAGTAAAAGAACTCATGATCGCTAGGAAGGTTGCGAAGGCAGATATCCATACGATTATTCCTTTTTTTACGACCATTATGTATACCTCGCTTTTGCCCTATGCGGTTATCATGAAAAGATTGCTTTTGAGAGTTGTTTCGTGGGTTTTGCTTTGAAAGTGTTATGAAGGCAGAATGCGTATTGTAAATCTAGATGATTCTTTAGGCTTGTTTTTTGGTCCGCATGCTTCTTCGATAGCATACATATATCATGTATTAATATTTAATAAACATTATCGCGTGGCAGACGAACAAAAATACAGATAAAAAAAGTTTTCACAACAAACTCTCAGCAAAGGGAGAACATCGACTTCACAGCCCTTGCTTAAGCCTTCTGTAAGTAGTGTAATTCACATACGTCAAGTTCTCGTTTTCAATCTGATGGCGAACCGTAA
>CAYVVO010000189.1:0-1612 GCA_964455275.1 uncultured Candidatus Bathyarchaeia archaeon
CAACGTCAAGCCCCTTTCAAGCATTGGTTTTTGCAAGCAATTGGCATAGTTCCGAAGTTTCAGGGTAAAGGCCATGCAAGTGAGTTACTTAGACCGATGCTTTCTAAAATCGATAAAGAATGTCTCCCATGTTATCTGGAAACGATTGATAAGAAAAACGTCTCAATATATGAGCACTTTGGCTTTAGAATTATCGAGAAATCTATTGTTCCCGAAACCAAGTTTACTAATTGGGCCATGTTGAGAAAATCGCAATGAAACCGTCAACAAGAACAGCGTAAAATCCACATTTTCAGATTCATTTAACAAAATAGCAAATATTTGGACTTTATTTATTAAAATAAGCTGTTTGGTGGGGTCGCGGGGATTTGAACCCCGGACCTCGCGCGCCCCGGGCGCGAATCTTAGACCATGCTAGACCACGACCCCAACCTTCGGGTCTACACTCCTCTTCTGTTTAGGACAGAACTATTAACACATTATTTCAGCTTAAAAACGTTGAGAAACCAGAGAGCAAAAAAACTGCCAGCTACTCTTCGCCATTCATATTAGGAGACTAATAAAGGTATATTGTTGAAAACAGTATTTTTTCTGTTTTTCCAAGCAAGACAATTATTTATTGTCCACATCCCCGAGCATATTAGGAGACTAATAACAGAAGATTGTTGAAAAACAGCTTTTTTCTGAAAAACCAAGCAACTAAAGCCTACAGTTTCCATGAGAGAAGCAGTTAGCATTTAACGGAGGGGGGTGTGGAGCGCACGCAAAGGCAAAATGGGTCGTGGAGACATGGGTGTTCAACCGTTATGAGGGATGCGTGCGCTCAGTTCAGATTCCGAATCCGACAAATAAAACGTTTCTGAATTCTCCATACATATTCCAAGTTCTCAAAACCTGACGTTAATCTGCTGTGTTTCAGGTCTGAGCACAAAATTTATCCGCTGCGGTTCTGCCATAAGCCGGATTCAGGATGGCGGCTGCCTTTCAGGCATGAGTAAAGTATAAAGATGTGTACTCCCAGTCAAAGGGAGGAGGGTTAAAGTTGGCTGCAATGGAAGTAGGAAGAATCTGCGTCAAAACCGTAGGGCGAGAAGCAGGAAAAAAATGCATAATCGTAGACATCGTGGACAAAAACTTTGTTCTCATCACCGGACCCAGAACTGTTTCTGGCATAAAACGGAGACGCGCCAACATTAATCACCTAGAACCAACTCAAGAAAAAATCGGCATAAACCGAGGCGCAACCGACGAGGAAGTCACTGAAGCACTTAAGGCAGCAGACAAACTGGATGAAACAGCCAAGACAGTGAAGCCCACCCTATCCTAAATCTTTTAACCTATCCTAACCCTTTTTTCCTTTCTGGAGAAAAATTATGCAAAAAATCAACAAACCCTGGGAAATCAAACGAAGCTTGGTAGTTAAAGCTGAGGAAGAAACCAACCCCCGCTTTGGTCACAGACCCGAAGAACGCCCCATCAAAGAGCACATGCGGTTTGGAATAATAAACTTGGACAAGCCTGCTGGACCGTCAAGCCACGAGGTTACAGCATGGCTCAAGCGAATCCTCAGCCTTGAAAGTGCCGGTCACGGCGGGACCCTTGAGGCTTAAAA
>CAYVVO010000190.1:0-3314 GCA_964455275.1 uncultured Candidatus Bathyarchaeia archaeon
CCCTCCGATTTTGGGTCAGCAATACAAGACTGCGTCCTTCCCGAATTCGCGAAACCACACCAGAGAAATGGAGAACTGCTGGGAGAGATTCTTCACATAGACGATTTCGGCAACATCGTCAGCAACATTACACTAGAAGACCTGGAGAAAATGGGGTTTCATAAAGGAAGTTCTCTTCTTTTTAGGCTTGGCGGCAAAACCTTGAGTATGCGGTTCTGTTCAGCCTACGGCGTAGTTCCAGCTGGCACTCCCTTGGCGTTAATCGGCAGCAGCAACTTTCTTGAAGTAGCCGTTAATCAGAGAAGCGCCTCAGGAATTTTCAAGGCAAAGGTTGGAGAAGCATTTCATGTCTCTGGGCAAGTCTCCGGCTAACCGAACTTAACTTTGTTGTTAATAGTTTTCTATCCAGAACCTGTCTCTGCGGGATTTCGCCAAAGCATAACCGATTATCAACCCAGCTGCGAGTCCGCCGAAGTGGGCGATTATGTTGACGCCTGCGCCTGTGCTCAGTATTAGAAGCATAAATGCGTACATTAATGCGCCTATGATGGATTGACCGAATGTTTTTCGCATGTATATGATGCTTGCGCCGTACATTCCGAATATTGCCCCTGAAGCCCCAGCGGAAACCGTGTTTGGCGCCATCAGAAAGAGTGTCAGCAGGCTGCCTGAGAGCCCTGAGAACATGTAAACAAAAAAGTACTCTTCTGTGGTGAAGAGTTCCTCGGCTCTTAAACCGAATATGATCAGGAACAGCATGTTCAGTGCAATGTGGCTTATGTCCACGTGAACGAAGATGGACGTTAACAGCTGCCAGTAACTGCCACTCAATACGTTGCTGTTGTATTGCCCAAACTGAAGCAGGACACCGTATCCTGTTTGGATGAAATTTCCGCCCACCACCGAAGTGTAAACGTAAACCAGTACGTTCACAGCCACCAGAAACCTTGTCGGCGTCAGCATGGACCGTCTTCTTCTCATTCCTGAACCATCCTCAAAAGCAAACACCCCGCCGTATATATGCGTAACCGAACAACCAGTTGGGTTTGGTGAAGAGGCAAGAAACCTGAAGAAAAAGTTTGTCACCCACATTTAAAACCGTGGAAAACCTTAATGACACAAAAGGCGGAAAATCATAAGAACAAAAAGAACTGATTGGATTCTGGTTGAATCCGCTTGAGAAAACGTGAGCCACCTGATGAATTGCAGGGAACTCCCGAGTTTGAGGCATTTTTTTCTGGTTTAGACAAAAAATGTGACCTGTATAAACGAGTAAAAGCCGCTTTAGAGGCTCTCAAAGAGAATATGCTTGCAGGGGACAAAATTGAAAAAAAGAAATGGACAAAAATGTATGTTAAAAAGTACGGCGTATATAATCTGTTCAGGATAGAGGCTGGCAAAGAGAGCCGTTTGATTTACACTATTATCGCTGAGGATGATAAGAAAATCGTTTGTGTTTTAGATTTTTTCTCAGACCACAAGGAGTATGAACGTCGATTCGGTTATTCGTGAACTAGATTTTGAGTTTTACGTTTGTCTCTAGGAGCCTCTTTAGTTTGGGGTTGTCAGGAAAAATCCAGATAATTTTTCGGCTATCGAACATTATTTTGTTTGAACTTTCCAGATAATCTAATATTCGTTTAAAGGTTTGGTATTGAATTTTTTTCGGTAAACTTTCCAGAAGTTCTTTTTTTGTTGGGTATGATCCACTCTCTTTAATCGCGTTCTCCACCATTAAAATAGTGTCGAGGCGTGGCTCATGAATGTAGTGCGCGCGCTCAATTTGGGTCATGTTCTCTGTTGCCTTACCTTTTCTTCTACTGCATACAATAAAATTATACAAACTTATATAATTTTTGGCTTTTAATTGCCCTTGCACACAGTTGCTCCATACGCAGAATTTTTGATCAAAAATTGACTATAAAACCAAGCAAAACAGGAAAACCCAACTTTTGGCTACTCTTTTGTTTCTGGTTGACCGTAAGGTAAATGTTGATGGGCTTCTATATGTGCGGTCATGATAGTTGATGTTTTTCTTCCGTTAGTTCTGTTTCTGGTCGGAGTGATCGTGGTTTTTCTTTACTTCAGATTAGAGAAGAAGGTTGACTCGCTCTTAGGCGGACAAGAACTTCACCTGAAACATGTCATGGTGTTGGTGTTAGCCATAGGCGCAATGGTGACTGTAATTTTGGTTATCCCCGAACGTGCCTTATTGGGGCTCTTCCTTTTCGCCTATACAGCTATTCTTCTGTTGTTCACTTTTCTTTTTGTGCCAAAATGGTACTTGGCGTTGGTGCCTCCTGTTCTGTTTCTTTTATCGTTTTTCTATTGCTGGAACATTTACTCCTTCAATTTTTTTGCGCTATTATTCGGCATTTCCGTTGCGGTTTACATGGGAAATCTGTTCACATGGAAAACAACTGTTGCCTTTGCTGCCTTAGTAACTATCATGGACGTCATTCAAGTTCTAATTACAGGACACATGGGAGAGGCATTTGAAACAGCCCAAACACTAGGGCTGCCTGCATTCATCAAAATACCAATGTTTCCAGCTGTTGGTCTAACTTACCTCGGGTTAGGTGACCTCTTCCTCTTTGGGTTGCTCAGCATTCAGATCACACGAAAATATGGAAGAAAATTTGGGCTGAGGTCCATAATTCTGATGAGCACAGTCTATCTGTTGCTCTATACAGTTCTGCTGAACTATTACCCCTTAACTAATGGTTTCCCAGCTACTGTTCTGGTGGTCAGCGGCTGGCTAACCTCCCTAGGAGCAAGGCATCTCTACACTTCATTCATTTCAAAAAAGGAAGTAACAACACAACTGGACTGATTCAGTTAACCGTGTCAGTTTTGTTTAGTTGCCGAAGCCTCACAGCTCCGTCAATCTCTTCTATGAACTCTGCAACGCTGCTTGGCACAAGTTCCTTCCAGTTTTCTCCAGCTAACATACGTTTCCGGATTTCCGTAGCCAAGTAAACCTCCCGCTTTATGAAAGGCATCGACTCGACTCTGAACCCAGCTTCCATGAAAAGTCGACTAGTTACCGGCTCGTTAGCGTAGACAACATCAAATTTTGGGGAGTAACCAACTATCTGGGAGACCCACAGTGCGTGTTGGTGGATGTCCGGCACCGGTATAATCCAGATTCTCGACAACTGGATATCCTCTTCCTGTAGGGCTTTTCGTATCATGGTGATGCGTTCGCCGGCGGTAAAGGGGTTGTCGAGCCTGTGGCTGTACTGGGAACTGCCCACAATTATAACCAGCTCATCAGCCTCTTTCAAAATTTTTTTTGTAACTTCCAGATGTCC
>CAYVVO010000191.1:0-3332 GCA_964455275.1 uncultured Candidatus Bathyarchaeia archaeon
ACTGGGTTTAGCAGAGGATAAGCCTCTGATCTTTGCGCCCATCAGCGGACCCGCCAAGGAACGCGCCTATTTCACGGGGTTACTGCGACAAATCTTCAGCCGATTCCCTGACGACTACCAGATAGTTATGTCCCTTGGCTATCCTAAGGCTTCAGCGGAACCTGTCACTGATGGAAACCTGATCCTCTACGGGTGGGTTCCTAACCGTTTCGAATACCTGAAAGCCTGCGATGTTGTTGTCTCTAGGGGTGGACACGGAACCGTGTCTCAGTCAGTTTGTTACGGCAAACCACAGATTCTTGTTCCCACACCAAACCACACTGAGCAACTTAACAACGCCAAAAAGGCTGCTGAGTTAGGAGTCGCCGAGATAGTGCAGCAGGAAGACCTTAACAAGAAGGTTCTGCTGGCGACTGTGCAAAAAATTTTGGATAACAGCCGTTTCCGAGAGAGGTCAGAGCAAATCCGGAAGGAAGTCATGAAGTGGGATGGTTTGGAAACCGCCGCCAAAATAATTGTTGATGCCGCACAAACAAACTGAGCATAAACTGTTTTGGGCATATTTACTGTCACATGGGGGTTATTTCCAGCATTTCGAAGCCTCGGGCACAAGGGTTAAGCATATCCAAAAATTGGACGCCCTCCAAAAGGTCTCTGCTGCATTCAGCGTAGCCAACCACCTCATTTTCTGTAGGCATCAGAGACTGCAACACAATCTTATCTTTGAACAGTTTGGGTTGGCACTTGGTGGGAAGCCCAAGCTTCAATTTGGTGTTTTCTTTGATTGCCTTTTCTGCGGCGTAGCGGATGGCGTGGGCGCCTGAGGTTAGTTCAGCTATCCTAACTGGGATGCTCTGCTTTCCGAATGCCAGAACTTCTATGCCGTAAGTCCGCAGGATGTTTGATGATGTTTTTCTCAGTTTCGGCAGGATTTTCAGAATCTGTTTCCGTGCATTGCGGGATTTTTTCATTACGGAGACTCCCACCGCGGAGAGTTCTTCCAGGTTTATTCCTCTCAGGGACATGTCCAGATGTACCACGTCTGCCTTCACGTTCTTCAAAAGTTGTTGGCAGAGTTCCAGCTCATGAACTATCAGTTGGTAGCCATTATCTGCGTCGGCGAAGATGGGTTCAGCTAGGACAGAATTTGCCCTTTTGTATGGTGGCTCTGTTAGAATAGCCACCGCAGCCACGACAGTCACAGGTTCGAAACGGTCGTTTAATATTGCGGCTCCAGAGTCCGCAGCCACTATTCTCAACGTATTCTCTCCAAAGTCTGACAGGTTCTGAGAAAGCTTCTCCTTTACCTGCTAGTTCTCAATGTCTAAAATATTTGAAGTAGATAGATTTATTATTTGTCTGTCCATGGAGCCATTCGACTGCTGAACTAGGGACAAAAAAGTTCTGAACAGATAATATCTTGAGATGTTGACTGCGTTATGGTTTTTTTCTGAAGTTCCTTCCAAGAACGTACAGTTCCGCGCTTTTTGATCTGCTAGCCTTTGGTTTAACCAGCTTCACGAAACTGAAATGCCGTTTTACCTCGGCAACAAAATTGTTCAGTGTGTTTCCTTGAAAGACTTTAACGAAGAAGCTTCCTCCAGACCGTAGAATAGAGGTGGCTATCCGCAGGGACTGGCTTGCGAGGTCGACTTGGCGGGCGTGATCAAGCTCCCAGATTCCAGAGACGTTAGGCGAAACGTCTGAGACAACAACGTCAGCTGAACGGGGCAAAAACTCTAGGATATCCTGAATTGTTTGCGGCTCAGCAACATCGCCGATGATGGTGCGAACGTTGGGTGCGTCAACAGGTTCTATCAGTTTCAGGTCAACCGCTAAAACAAACCCTGAGTCGCCCACAAGTTTTCTGGCAGCCTGCGTCCATCCCCCTGGAGCAGCCCCCAAATCCACTACCACATAGCCAGGCTCGATGAAGCTGTGCTTCTTTACTGCCTGAAGAAGCTTATATGATGCCCGTGAACGAAATTTTTCCTTTTTTGCTTTCCGGTAATAATATTCTCTTTTCCGGTTTTTAACCCACGCATTAGGCAAAACTAGTTTTCACCAGAATCTTCTGTTTCCGGTCGGTTTTGCCCTAGAATCCACGCGGTCAGCATTGGGCATTCGTTGGGGGAAATTGGGCTCCAAGCTCCGCATCTTGAATCGTTTGGGCACATTAAACAGGGAGCGTCAATGATGGTGTTGAGGGATACAGGTTTGTTTTTGGGGTAAAGGCGGTACGTCCACCTTCCATCAAAAAGTTCCTTCTCGCGGAGAATCAGACCCTTGATCTCCAGTTTCAGGGCGATTCTGCTTCCTTCTCTGCTGGTGGCGTCCAGTTTTCTCCACAGTTCGGATTGGAGCACGCCGTCGTTTCCGTTGTTGACGATAGCGTTTAATGCTTTGTGTTCCAGTTCGTTGCGTCTAGGCATCTGAATATCTGTCCTTCAAGTCTTCCTAATATATACGGCACTTCAAGGCATAAAAGGATGTATGGTTTTTTTCTCCATTCACATGCATCAGCAAACATGGGTCTTACCTTTGGCTAACTGAGCTGCGAAACGTTTTAACACCCCGAAACAGCATAATCTTCCCTGCAAACCAGAAAATCAACAACAAAAAGTCGCCTGGAGGAACCACAACTTGCCTAAAAACAATTCAGCAGACTCTTACTGTCTAGGCATCGAATCCACAGCAGACGACTTCGGAGCCGCAGTTGTATCCTTTGACGGCAAGGTTCTCTCCAACGCAAACGACACATACATGCCAAAGGAGGGAGGGATACATCCGCGGGAGGCAGCTAGACACCACGCCGAAGCCGCAGAAAAGGTTCTTGCAGAAGCCTTCCAGAAAGCAGCAATCAGACCCCAAGACATCAACTTGGTGGCGTTTTCTCAGGGTCCAGGCCTAGGTCCCTGCCTCCGCACAGGCGCAACCGCAGCACGCGCCCTAGCATCCTATCTCGACGTTCCCCTGGTGGGAGTCAACCATTGTGTGGGTCACATCGAAATCGGCAAGCTGGCAACCGGCGCCACCGACCCAGTTACATTGTATGCTTCGGGCGGAAACACCATAGTTTCAGCCTTTGAAGCAGGCAGATACCGGATTTTCGGGGAGACCCTAGACATCGCCATAGGAAATTGTTTGGACGTTTTTGCCCGAGCAGTGGGTTTACAGCAGAGAAGAGGGGCGCCTTTCGGTGCCGTAGTTGAGGAGCTGGCGCAGGAGGGCAAACAGTTTGTTTCTCTTCCCTACACCGTGAAGGGCATGGACCTGTCTTTCAGCGGGCTTCTCACCGCGGCTGTGCAGGCGTTCCAGTCAGGGCAGTATTC
>CAYVVO010000192.1:0-2512 GCA_964455275.1 uncultured Candidatus Bathyarchaeia archaeon
AGAGCATCTCTTCAAGTTTTGTCCAGAAAACAACGTAAAACTCGTTGTAGTAGACTCCATGATTGGACACTTCAGAGGCGAATACGTTGGCAGAGAAAATCTTTCCGAACGCCAACAGAAACTTAACAGCCAACTCCACAAGCTGCTGAGGCTAACAGAAGCATATAACATATCAGTTGTAATTACCAATCAGGTTCAGGCTAACCCTACAGCATTTTTCGGAGACCCCAACAGACCAGCAGGCGGAAACGTCATGGCACATGCATCCACGCACAGAGTCTACCTGAGGAAAGGCGGAAAAGGCACCAGACTCGCTACAGTCATAGATTCTCCCTACCTGCCAGAAAATAAGACGCGATTCAAGATTACAGAGAAAGGCGTTGAGGACGCAGAAGAATAACACTATTCGATTCGTAGGGTTGCTTCTTTGACTGTATCGTCCATTAATTGATGTGCGGTTAGGTTGCCGTCAGTTGAAGACAGAATTAGCCAGAGGGCGTCCCCCCACAATTTCATGTATTTGAGGTCAATCGACGAAGGGGCTGCCGGTGCTGGATGAGAATGAAACAGGCCAATAAAATCTAAACCCTCTTTTTCTGCCTCAGTTATGGCTGCGGCAACCTTCTCGGGGGCTACTTCAAACCTTACTGTGGACTGTAACCTGTTTGGAGCAAACTCAACTTTTTCAACAACAGCTTCGTTCTGGGACAATTTCCCGAAGAGCATTGCACAAGCTTCAACAGGGTGCACCTTCTCTGCTTCTTGCTTCAACAAATCAACATGGTGACGCCGCAACCGCAAAATCAACAAACTACACCCCAAATTCTACAAAAACTTATGCTTGTACGCTGCTTTTAGTTTTTTATCTAAATAGTTCAAGTATAGTGCGTAACAGCTGCCACAACACTAGGAACGATTAATAAGTTCCACTCCTACTTCAAAACATAGAAGGTTTTTAGCAGCAGAGATGGGAACATGGAAGTCCACTTCAAGGAAAAGCCCTCGCTCAGAAACCCAACCTTGATTGCCGCCTGGCCGGGCATGGGAATGCTGGCTAGGATGTCAGCGGACTATCTGATCCAGCAGTTAGACGCGAAACAGTTTGCCGAAATCCGCAGCCCAAGCAACGACATCTACTTCAAGGATGGAATGGGAAAACTCAGCCAATACAGACACCGCTTCTACTACTGCAACGGAAAACAAAGCGACCTGATAATTTGCAGTGGAGAGATTCAGCCCCAATCATTAAGTGAACTGAAGGAGCTGGCTAACCAAGTTTTGGATGTGGCTGAGGAGTTTGGCGCTAAGCGGGTGTACACTTTTGCGGCTGTTCCCAATCCTCAGGATGTGAAGCCGCGGGTCTTTGGTGTGGTGAACAAGCCTGAACTAGGAGAGTTTTTGAGGGAAAATGGTGTCCAGTTAGTCAGCGGGGATGGGCGGATCACGGGTCTTAACGGTCTGCTAATAGGCATCGCCCAGCAGAGAAAGATGGAGGGAATATGTCTCCTTTGCGAGATAAGATACTTGGACATCCCCCAACCCAGATCAGCTCAAACCGTTCTCAACACGCTAACCAACATTCTAGGCATCGAAATAGATCTGTCTGAGCTGGAACGCCAAGCTGAAGATATGGAGCAGAAAATAGAGAAAATCAGGGAACATAGAACTCCCCAAGAGGACAGAGCAAAAGAACCGCGATACATAAGCTAGGCGAAGAAACAACTCTCTTTATTGCAAGCCTTCTCTGAATGTGCAGAATTATTGTTCACGGTGGCTCCATCTCCTGAGGTTTTTATGGCACGATTTGCTGTAAAACACACGGTTAAGATGAGCGTCTACACTGCAACACAGTGTATTCAACTGTAAACACCAAATTTTATTACTACTTATGGGGTAAACAGAGAAGTCTAATCGGAGTCTCGAAAGATGACAGAAAAAACACAGGATTTTGTTGCCCTCAAACAGGTCTTAGCGGAGATTCTTGTAGAAATCTGTGCCCTCACTAATTGCCAAAGTGTCGGCATCAGACTAGAAAACGATGGAGACTACCCATACTACGTCTACGAGGGCTTCCCAGAATTCTTCATACTTAAGGAGAACAGCATCTGCACAAAAGACGGCGACGGCAACCACATTCTCGACGAGAATGGCAGCCCATTTCTAGAGTGTATATGCGGAGATGTGCTCAGGGGAAATTTTGATCCGACCCTCCCGTACTTCACAGAGAAGGGAAGCTTCTGGACCAACAGTACAACGCGGCTTTTGGATACCACTACAGAGAAAGGGAGACTGAATCGAACACGAAATATGTGCCATTATAGCGGCTATGAATCGGTGGCTTTGATTCCCATGCAGGCAGGTGACAGAACAGTGGGGTTGATTCAGATGAATGATCCTCGGGAAAACATGTTTACGCCAAAAATGATTGAGAATTGCGAGTTTATAGCAGATCGGGTAGGGGCAGTTGTTGTCAACGCCATTGAGATTGAAGAGAAAATTAAGGATGTTTTCG
>CAYVVO010000193.1:0-2214 GCA_964455275.1 uncultured Candidatus Bathyarchaeia archaeon
TATGCATAATCAACAGCTTCACATTTCTTTTATCTAAACCCGCTTTTTCTATCTCTTCTTTGGAAGCTGTTAGCAAGAAGTCGTATGTTCCCTTAGCCACTCGTCCCCTCCATCCTCGGTCATTCAAGTCTGGACCAGAAACCCTTCTATCGGGCGATGAGCTTTTCCCCAAACCATGAAATTCAGCCTCTAACCCTATTCCCATGACGTAGTCAACAATCTCTTTACGAGCCAACGAATCCAACCCCCGAACCGCTTCACTTTCCACATGAACGTGATATCCCCTGTGTCCCGAAAAGGCAACAGTCAACACTTCTGACGAAAAACCGAAATCCTCTATCAAAACATCCACAAGCTTAATCGCTTCAGCTTTGGCAGCCTCTAAACAAACTTCGCAAGGCCAAGTCTTTTCCTTGAACTTTATTCCGCCACAAGCTGGACATGTAGGGGGGTGCTTGCCCCTGCCAGAAGCGCCACAGCCAGTGCAGACCCAGAGGTCGTGAACCGTGGCACATGGGGTTGGAATGTGATCTGCGTCGATGTCAAAAATCAGGTCCGCTCCCAACCACCCTTTTGCCTTCATCTCCTCCTCGGGACGTTCATAATAGGCGCTTGAATAGTAAACGTCTGAAGGCACGATAGTGCATAAGGAGGACCTGAGACCGCCCACGTTCATGAAGCCCTTGTGCCTAAGCATAACTCTTTTTTCAAGGAGGAAAAAACCAAACTCCCGCCTTTTGAGAGATGAGGGGGGCAGAATGGATGCGGAGTGCTGTTTATAGTAGTCAGCGAATTTGTCTCGGATAAAACTCTGCGACAAAGAGGACATGTTTCTACTCTTCCGCCTAACATTCATTGTGCCGTCTAGATATAGATTAGAAACAATATTTAAACAGGATTCATGCCACTTGAACCGCATCAAAACGGTCTTCCGCAAATTCTTTTCTGGAATTTTTTGTTTTACGTCACAGAAAAGAGTGTGAATGATTGGTTGGGTGCATTTATATGAAACATAAAATCTAGTACTTTTGAAGAATGATGAGAGAAAAGAAAAGGAAAAGGGTTCGCGAAGAGGATGAAGAAGACGAAGATAAGACCATGGATGTTTACGACGAAGAGCAGCTAGAAGAGATGCTGGAGAACGATGAGATAACGGAGGCTGAATACAGTTTCATGCTGGGCAGAGAAAAAGTTGGCAAGAAAAAGAAGGAGTTAGGGCTGGAAAGAAAGGAGCATGAGGACACCACGTCAGTCGAGCTTGCGAAAAGCGAATACGAAGAGGACTAATCCAACAAAAATTTAATCACTTTTGCGTTCAAGTTTGGAGTCGTCTACGGAATAGCAGTGGCAATCCAACGAAAGGAAGCGACATAGCCCACAAGTCCAAGTTATGACCCAGAATCCACGCATACCATGTGCCCCAGCCGCCAACGCTTCCAAGGAAAATCCACATTACATAATTCACGCCAAAATACACACCAACAAGTGTTACGATGACGCCTACGGTGTGCATGTTAAGCTTCGCCAAAGATTCTGTTCCGATAGATTTTCTCGAGAAATACGTGGTATATAGAGCAAGCAGAAGCAACCCAACAGTGGTTAAAACGAAGCTGAACAGGTTAGCTGGATAAAGTAACACATAATCTGTTCCCTTTTCAACTATTGCGGTTATCCAGTTGCCGGTGTTGTTAAGCCAGAAAACAAAAACATAAAAAGTGCCGACAATCAATCCCCATTTTATCGCATTCTTTGCGGGTTTATTGGGGCTTAATTCCAGAAACAACTTAACTAAAACGCCTGCAAGACCTATCGACTGCACGAAACAAGGAACAGTATTATTAATTGTCATTAAAAGCGTCCCGCCGAAAGCATCAGCATAGGGACTTGAAAACCAAGCAAGCCCCCAAACGCCAGACATGAAAAAGCTGAGGAACCAGTACCCAGCTTCAAAAAGCACAACCAATCTAAGTGCCATCAACGCTTCAGGCTTCGAAAGGTCTCTTCTGACAACGTAGAATAGAACGGTTACTAAGGCGATGAAACCCGCTGCCGCCCTGAAGCCCATACCAATGCATCCAGGTACGTCCGTCACAAGAATCCAAAAGACCGTGAGAGGACCACGATTGATTATGCCATTGGCAAACTCGTAAAGCATGTAAGAGAACCAAGAGAGGGAAACCAGAAACATTCCAAGCCTAAGCGACCGATCTGTCC
>CAYVVO010000194.1:0-3858 GCA_964455275.1 uncultured Candidatus Bathyarchaeia archaeon
CTTCTTCATCCCCTGCTTTCGGAGTCTTTGCGACTTCAATTGCCTCTCGGGGACAGATTTCGGTGCAGATACCGCAGCCCGTGCACTTGCTCTTATCTAAGGTGAGTGAATAGCGTTTGGCGTGCAAAACCCTCTCTACGATAAGTTCGTTTTCTTTCTCGTTTTTGAGCAGTTTTACTGGCGTTTTCAGTTCCCCTACCCAAACAGTGTTTCTTTACGCTCTTTTTGGATATTAGCGGTTTGGTTGTGAATTAGGCTACATAACCTGTAATAAATCTTATTGATTGCTGCTTTGGACACTCAAAAGACAAAAAGGTGCAGTAGCCCAATCTTTTAGAAAAATCAATCCTGCCTTTTTCGGTAGTGTTTAAGAATGGCTGTTCTCAAATCTTTCCTGAGGACTCTTCAATGGAACGCATAACATTGGCTCATGGAGCCGGCGGAACAATCATGGCTGATCTGATCAAAAACTATGTTCTGAAGCATCTTGGCGGAAGCAGCGCCGAGGTTCCGCTGGAAGCCTTAGACGATTCTGCGGTAATCGACAACATAGTGTTAAAGTCGGATTCGCATGCCGTGAAGCCCCTCTTCTTTCCAGGCGGAGACATAGGACGGTTGGCTGTGGCGGGCACAGTCAACGATATTGCCATGATCGGCGCCGAACCTGTGGCTCTTACGTGCGGGTTGGTGCTGGAGGAAGGGCTTCCGTTAACGGATTTGGACCGAATCTTGGAGAGCATGGAACAAACATGCAAAGAAGCAGGCGTTTACGTAGTAACAGGCGACACAAAGGTTGTTGAGAAGAGCGGTTTCGGAGGCTGCGTCATCAACACTTCTGGAATAGGAAAAAGAAGCGAGTCGCTGGAAAACAACATAGTCGAAGTTAAGAAGCACCGCCAGTTCGATTCGCGTTGGCTCCTAGACTCTAACCTCCGAGAGGGCGACAAACTCATAGTTTCGGGCACAATGGGAGACCATGGAGTAACCATCCTGTCAGCTCAGGAAGGCTACAATTTTGGAAGCAACATAAAATCTGACGTTGCTCCACTGAACAAGCTGACAGTGAAGTTGCTGGAGGTTGGCGGAATCGTCGCCATGAAGGACCCCACCCGGGGAGGCTTGTCTAACTCGCTGAACGAGTGGAGCATAAAATCCGAGGTTGGTTTGATGGTGCAGGAGTCGAAGGTGCCGATTCGGGGAGATGTGAAGGCTGCCTGCGAGATGCTTGGCTTAGACCCCATGGAGATTGGGAACGAAGGCAAAGTGCTCATAGGAGTTGTGCCCCAGAAGGCTGAAGAAATCTTGGCTGCCCTAAGAGAAACCAAGGAAGGCAGAGACGCAGAAATAATAGGTGAAGCAACCAGCGAGTTCAGCGAGGTTGTTCTGGAAACTGTGGTGGGCGGAAAAAGGATCATGGCGCCTCCAGTCGGAGACCCAATACCGAGAATCTGCTAACAAGAATCTGCCTGTGGCATGTCTCTAAAAATGGACTCTTGAGTTTGGAAGCTAGACGTAAAACGAACTAGTCCTCTTTTAGGCACCTTTTATTTAATTGGTAGAACACTAGTATAATTAGTTGGTAATAGTGCCATGAACGATAATTCAGTCACAAATTTTAAGCCCGTGATTTTGCAGGGTGATTGCTTACAGTATTTTAAAACTGGCACAATAAAGGGCATAGATCTTACTTTTTTCGATCCCCCATATAACCAAGGTAAAGATTACGCTAATTTTAATGACAAACTGAACCCTGACGAATATTGGGATTTGATCAAACAGGTTCTCGAAGGGACATATAACGCGACAGTAGAAGGGGGAGCAATATATTTCATGCAGAGAGAAAAAAATGCGGAGTTTGTTCTACGTTCCTTACGAGAAACAAACTGGACATATCAGAATACCATAATCTGGAAGAAACTAACCTCTGCGGTACCTGGCAGATATAGATTCGGTAAGAGCTATCAAGTGATAGTGTTTGCGACAAAAGGTAGAAAACCAAGAGTATTCAATCGTCTGCGAATAGATCCTCCGCTTCCTCCTCATTATACATACGAAAGAAAAGACGGAATGTACGCTACTGACGTATGGGCTGATATCAGAGAATTGACTAGTGGCTATTTTGCAGGCGAAGAACCTTTTAGAGACAAGACAGGGGAGAGAATACATAAACAGCAATCGCCTGTAGCGTTATTGATGCGAATAATTCTGTCATCTTCTCTCCCAGGCGACACAGTTTTTGATCCAATGGCAGGAACGGGTACAACCTTAGTAACGGCCTACCAGTTAAGAAGGAAATCAGTTGGCATCGAAATAGATCCTGATCATGTAAATTTAATCGAGAAACGACTAGAGCAAATTAAACCTGCTGATGACGTTTCAAAATATTATCAAGACTACCAACATACACCTGGCTTAGATGAGGTTTTGGGGATCGACATAAAAAAGCAGAAGAAGCTGCTAGTCTAGTTGCATCTACAACACGCTTCTCATTTAAAAGGAAATGCTCTGCCATCTTTTTCTTCTATGTCATGTGTAGACGGTTTCAAACTTCTGAGTTTTATTGCTACTAAAAATCCATACTGGTTTTTTCTCGAGTTTCTGGTCTTTACTCTTGCACGCAAAATTCCTTTTCCAATTAACCTAGGAACACCCAATCCTGCAGTATCCTTTCCCATATAAAAGAAGCCATAACCGCCAATTTGAATATAGTGGATTGGTGGGGTTTTCAAATTGTAGAATTGTTCTATTAGTCTTGCATTGATCTCTCGCTTTATGTCTGGGAATTCATCTAAATCTCGATGTCTATCATTTGTTGTGAGAACGGTTTTGGTAAATTTCCGAGGCACTCCTTTCCATCTGCTATTAATTTCATCCAAGAATTTTTCTTTGCGGAGAATTGATGTGAATTCGTTGTTCTTACTGCGCTTAGAATAAGAAAACCTTTTGTTCACATCCCAACTCAATTCAATTTGAGCGAAATCTGCGGACAAATCTTTCTTTATTTCGATAGGAAACTGGATAGATTGATGGTTAACAAATCCGTTGGGGCTGTCTGTAGCGCCAGCAGATACAATCGCTTTGGGTTGAAATCCTTTGTTTTTGAGCAATTGATTTATGTGTTGTTCGTATCGGATGCCTACATTATCACCGGTTGAGATAGATCGTCTAGGACTCATCAAAACGTCTCGATTCTCTATTGTGCGTTGAAGATATAATGTTTGTCACAACTAGATAAGCGATAAAATCGAGCCAAGTTAGCAAACGTTGGGTTTGGCGCTAAAGTTTAGT
Source organism: uncultured Candidatus Bathyarchaeia archaeon (assembly GCA_964455275.1). Lineage (GTDB taxonomy): Archaea > Thermoproteota > Bathyarchaeia > Bathyarchaeales > Bathyarchaeaceae > Bathyarchaeum. The sequence goes on from CAYVVO010000194.1 coordinate 3,289, forward strand.
TCTTGTCTAACCAAAACTGAAAAGAGTTGGTGCGTTGATTTTCTAGCGGATAGTGTTTTGGGTTGAGTTGGATGGAGGAAGTTGTTTACAGGCCGATTGGTGTTGTTCATTCTCCTTTTAAGGTGCCTCAGGATGTTCCGATACAGTCTGTGGCTGCTGAAGGGGTTACGGGGACTGTTGAGGTTGCCAGAGAGTATGTGGATGGTTTAAGGGATGTGGAGGGTTTTTCGCATCTGATTCTGGTTTATCATTGTCATTTGGCGCAGGATTATTCTCTGCTGGTTAAACCTTTTCTGGATGATGGGCTTCATGGAGTGTTTTCTACTCGTGCGCCTTCGAGACCAAATCCTGTTGGAGTATCGGTTGTGCGCCTCACCAAAAAAGAAGAAAACATACTGTACATACGGGATGTGGACATCATTGATGGAACCCCGCTTCTGGACATCAAGCCCTTTGTTCCACAGTTTGATCAGAGAAAAGCAGAAAGAATCGGCTGGTTAAAGGGAAAAGTTGACAAAATGCATTCAAGCAGGGATGACGGCAGATTCGCAAAAAACACCCAACTGTAAA
>CAYVVO010000195.1:0-6886 GCA_964455275.1 uncultured Candidatus Bathyarchaeia archaeon
CTGCTTCATCGTTTCTAGAACGCGGTCGAATTCTCTGTGACCGAAGATGATGCCTCGCCGCATGTACATGCTTGGGTTCGGTATCTTCGATAGGAGGTGTTTGAATTTTTGTATGCCAAATTCTTCGTAGAGGTGATTGTAGTCTTCAACCACCGTTGTTCCCCAAGGGTCAAGCACAGACTTCCTGTCATCAACGTTAGCCAACTTCTATTCCACCTTTGCTAAACCGTAGAGTTTAGATGTTTAAAGGTTTTCGAAAGGACAACATTCATTCCACGCCTGAACTTGGTATCCTTAAATCTTTTAACTCTCCACAGCGTTTAATGAAGTTCGTGTATTAGTATGGCGGTCCCAGAAGAAGATTTACAGAAGCAACAGCGCGCCTGCAAAATCGGAAGAGAAGTTCGCGAAGAGATGCGGAGAACAGTTAGAGAGGGAATGCCCATCATCGACATTTGCGAGAAGGCAGAGGCTTTAATTAGAGAGAAGGGAGGCAAGCCAGCTTTTCCATGCAACGTCTCTGTCAACGAAATCGCTGCACATTACACGTCGCCACCAAACGACAAGCAGACCATACCTGAAAGGTCAATAGTGAAAGTGGACCTCGGCGTTCATGTTGACGGCTTTATAGCTGACACAGCAGCAACCGTCTGTTTCCATCCAGAATATGTTGACATGGTTAACACGGCGGAAGAGGCACTAGAAAAGGCTGTGGAGATACTTCGACCCGGACTCTCCATAACCCGCTTCGGCTCATCAATCCAAAAGGTCATCAAAACACGGGGATTCAAACCTGTATCCAACCTCACCGGTCACCTTATCAGACGATACATAATACACGCGGGAAAGTCTCTGCCCAACGTCTTCAACCTGTCCACATCCAGAGTAAAGGAGGGAGAAGTCTACGGGGTTGAACCCTTCGTAACAGTTGCGAATGCCGCGGGCAGAGTTGAGGAACTGCGGGAAGCCTACATCTTCCGCTACTCGAAAAACAAGTCCCTGAAGAACCCGTACGCCAAACAGATTCTGAAGTACATAAAACAGAATTTTCTGACCCTGCCTTTCACTGAAAGGTGGCTAACAAAATTTGCGTCCTCCAGCCGCTACAAAAGCGCCTTCTCTGAGCTTCTTTCGTCTAAAGCCGTGATAAGCTACCCCGTTTTTGTTGAAGCCAGCAGAAACCTTGTGGCACAAGCAGAATACACTATTATGATTGTCAAAGACGGGTGTATGGTGTTAACCTGAACGGTTAACTTTCGTTTTTCTTAGCCTCGCGATAGATTGCGGTTATTTTCATCGTTTCGTTGCATTTCTGGCAAGAGCCGGTTTCTTTGAAGATGTAGTCGTCTCTCTGAAAGTCTCGGACGTTTTTGAAATCGCATTTCGGACACTCCAGCGTGGTTATCACTCGTGGCAACTCAAGTGTTACGTGCATGGGTTTTCCTCTTGTCTGCAACAGCATGTATATCGATATAGCTAACCCAAAGAAACCTATAAGCAAGAAAGAGTACGAATTGAGGGTACCACTTTGCTCAATAAGGGACTCCACGGCTAGAAAGAGAGCAACCAATGACAGAACAAAGAAAACCACTATTACCACGAGAAGAAAGGGCGAATTTTTTTTAACAGCCTCAACATTATCAGTCATCTTTTTCACCTACTGTCCAATTCCTATCGTATTTCCGATCCCCGCTATTATGACGCTATCGCCCTTCTTTGTTCTTTCCAGAATCAACCGCTTTATTCTCTCTATCACTGGGTCAGCCGCGTCAAAAATTTCTTTTCGCATTGGAGAAACCGCGTCTCCGATGTCCTGCTTGACGATAATCGCGTTCACAGGAATCTTGTTTTTAAGTATCGCATCTTCTATCTTGAACTGTTCGACTCCTGGTCCGCCGATTGCAGCGCCTACTCCCTCAGCTATTTCCCCGGGTTTTTCTCCTTCAAGTTTCAGCGCCGCGTCTATCATGATGATTGTAGAGATTTTTCCTTTTTTCTCTTCTATGAGCTTTCTTATGCCTTCTCCAGGCTTTCCCACGTTTCCTCCTGGACCTTTAGCTTTAAGAACATAGGCTGTTCGACCCTCTATGGGTACCTCGGCTGCAACCACATCCCTAGCTATTTCTCTCGTTTTATGCCCTTGCATTAGTTTAGCGGCGACTAATGCACCAGCGCCGTCGCCGATGGGTTGACCAACTGAGAAGGCTCTTAATGCTTGGGCATAGGCTTCTGCTTGTTTCATGATGAGGGGTAATACCATCTGGATTTGCATGATAATATACAGGCTTAGAGTTTTTTTTCCTAGCAGATAGAAGTGTCGAATAACCTTGTAGATCATGTTTAGCGCCATGGCAGCCTCCAAGGTGTTCTCTAGATTGTTTATTTGTGTTTCATCTGCTTCTGGTGCCATGAGCTTCACTTCGTCTTTGAAGCGGACGTCTCTAACATCGAGGACGTGCTCCAACTTCCAGACTATGCCAGAAGGATCCATGCTCTGGGGAGTTATGGCTATGTACTCCAGAAATTGGTCAAGCCTCTCGGTGGGATCGCCTACGGGTTTCCCTATCTCCTTTATTGTCTCCATGGCTTTTTTTCGACCATCGTCTCTTATCAACTTGAGACGGTGCAGATGAGTTTCAACTTCTCTGAGCATTACCATCATTTGGAATCGCTGACCGTAAAACATGAAAACCACGAAGAAACCTAGAAAAACTATTTGCATAATCCATCCTATGATATCGTTTCCGCCGAGTAGCATCGCTGCAATAGGGAGAAGCATTTACATTCACTCTTGCTCAAAAAACTACGAGGTTGGTAATAAATTTTGAGTATTTCCAAGAAATACTTTCCGAAAAGATTAGGGCAACAAGGATAGAATATTTCGCAGAGAGCAAAAATATCAGTTCCTACGAATAAGGTGGGAATGCAAATGTGTTAAAGTATTCTGTCCTAACCCCGCAGACACAAAAAAATATGGTGCTGACATTGTTTGTGTACAAGAAGGCTCTTTTGATGTTTAAGTGGATTGCCAGCTTTTCTGGCTTCACATGGCCGAAGACCATACTAGCACCGGAAACGGAGCGTGGTTTAACTTCTGAGTTCGGAATGGGATCAGGTGGGTCCCACGCCCTATGGCCGGCAACCCAACTACTTTGCTTAAGCTTTGGTTTTTTAATGTTTCGCTTGTGTTCAGGAAACGTATATATTGTGAACATGTAAAATGTTGTTGGATGTGGGGCCGTAGTCTAGCCACGCCCTATCTTTTGATGGGGCGCTAGAAAGGGATGACGACAGTCGTACCGACAAACGGTGCAAGCCGTTAAGGGCTCCAGAAATAAGCAATGGGTTTGCTGACCAGACTCTGGGATGACGAGATTCTGGAGCGAGGAGAAACCCGTAGGGACGGGGATGAACTGTTCCGGGTAAAGGTCGTCGGTTCAACTCCGGCCGGCCCCACCATCCCGCACATGTTGAGCAGACAAAAAATTGTATGTATACCTTTTTGCTAAAAACTTAACAATTGAAATTAATAGACCACACACAGATAAAACGGTGAATGATGAAAATGGAACGTAAGTTATTCGTTGACATTCTAGTTTCTGCTTTCATTAAATGGTTGGAAAATCATGCCTCGTTACGGGCTGCTTCTTTGGCGTATTTCATTATGTTGCCTCTTCCTTCGTTGTTTCTTATCGCGATGATGATTTTGTCTCAGGTGTATGGGTTTTCGAATTCGTTTCAAACTTTGATGCAGCAGCTAACAACAATCGTGGGTCCAACCGTTGCAAATCTGATAGAACAAATTTTGGGAACTGTGTCATCCCCCTTCACATCTGTTATTACGTCAATTGTCAGCGGTGTTTTCACAGTTGTTGGAGCAATTGGAGCCTTTGGAGTTTTGCAAGACACAATGAACACCATCTGGGAAGTTCAAAAACCCAAACTAAGCTTTAAACAAAAAATCAAGCGCAAAGTGGCTCCATTCTTTTTGATTTCTTTTCTGGGGTTAGTTATAATGGTGTGGACTGCCATAACCACCTTTTTGTTAGAGTCGATAACCTATTTGCTTGTTCCAGTTGTTTCAAACACGATTTGCATCCTTGTTCAAGTAGCTCAACTAGTTTTGTCTTTTGCATTGGCAACTGTGGTGTTTGCAATAATGTACAAGTATATTCCAGAAACCAGAATCAGCTGGAAGGACGTTCGTGGGGCAGCAATTTTTACGGGCTTAATTTTTACTGTAACCAACTATTTGATTGGGATAATTATGGAGACATTTACAATAACTTCAGTTACGGGGGCAGCGGGTGCAATCATGATTTTATTGATATGGATATATCTGATTACCCAACTACTGATTTATGGAGTAACATTCTCGAAGGTGTATTCAGAAAAAGTGGGTTCAAACTCGAAACACACGTGAAGAAATGGGTAATTGTGGGAAACACAAACAGATTTCTCGTTCTTTGATTGAGAAAACTAACATTTTCTGATACCTCATTTATTAAATAACTGAAGAACATTAAGGTTAACAGAGGAGTTGAAACTTTGGGAGATAGTTTTAATCAACAACGTAAGCTTTGGGTTCCTTGGCTAGTGTTTTTGGTTGTGGTAGCGGTTCTTTTTGTAGTGTGGTTTGTTACTTTTTCAGCTTCAGCTTGGGATGCAACAACTAACTATCTCCAGTTGTATCTGGAATTTATCGTATCCCGACCGATTGACGCATTTTTCACTGTTTCTACGGGTCCAGGTGGAACCGTATCATGGACGTTTATTCCTGTCTATTTTTTTACGGCTGTTCATGTTGGTTTGTACTTTTATCAAAAAGAGAAAAACCTTGATTTTACCATTGTTACCAAATATTATCTTGTTTACCTTGTTTGTTTGGCACTTTTTGCAATTTCCTTTCAAAACGTCAGTCAACATTATGAGTGGTACTGGAACCCCGTAACAGATTCACAGGGTTACGTTGACACTTGGACCCACATAACTTCCCCTTGGCTCTTGGGTGCACTGATTATGCCCTTCGCCTTTGAAAGGTATCTAGGTTGGGATAAGAAGTCAAAATGGATGTTCATTTTTTTCGTGCTGCTAATAGTTGCTCTGGTCTGGGAAATCGGAGAAACCGTAGACATCCAAATCAGGGAGTCTGCATCTTACTTCAATTATCCAATGGATTCCTTAAAAGACGTAATTATGGGTTCAGTAGTTGGCAGCCTTTTGTCATACGTAATTTATCAACATCTTGTAATGTTCCCCAAAGAAAAAGAACAAAAACGTGAGTGAAACTGACATGCCTGCTACTCCATTGCATTTCTTGGCTATTGCTCCGTTGTATTTCAAGATGCCAACAAAATTTGACATCACTGCATTGTTGATATCATCCACGTTTGTTGACTTTGAATTAGTGTATTATTTTCTGGTGGAAAACCACACAGGGCACGGGTTTTGGCATAGTTACTTTTTTGTGTTGACAGTATACCCCATCGTGTTAAGTGTAATTATTTATTTGATGCACAAAAAATGTGGTACGACTATCCTGAAAATTTATGACTTTTTCAGAATTTACCCAAACAGGATAAGCCATTCTTTCAAAACAATATATTTCAGTTGTCTTGTAGGTGGAGTTTCTCACTTATTTTTTGACATGTGGACTCATGAATATTCAAGTTATGTTCTTTACCCCGTATACAGTCACAACCCATTTTGGATCGGTGATTGGAGCATCATCATTCATTTGCTGGTTTATGTTCTTAGCGTTTATACTCTGTTCTTATGGATAAAAGGGATTCAAACCCGCAAAAAAATTAAGAAACAACAGGTAACAACAAGATGAAACTGCAACGTGCGCTCACATCATGAAAAGCTTCCAGAAATTTTATTTTCTAATGAAAGTTTATATGGTTCAATCCAGAGCGGAAAACAATTGGCAAAAAATCTAACACGTTTTTTGTTGATGATTGTAGAATCTGGTGTTTCTCTGTTCGGTCAGAGAGAGAGGGGCCGTCGGCTAGCTTGGTCCAGGCTCTGAGACTTGGACTCTCGGGACTCCGGTTCAAATCCGGGCGGCCCCACCATCCGTATATGTTGTGCACACAAAGATAGATGGTTCATTTTTTGTTCAGTTTGAGGGGGAGGCGATCTTAAAACATAAATGGATAAAGTGGGGCATGATGATTAATGTTGCTGGTCAGCGTTTGAGGAGGTTCATGGTCATTTTTCGATTTGCACGATTAAGTCGAAGTGGGGATTCTTGGTTCAGGGTCTTATCTCGCCGAGGTAGAGCTGGAGCCTTTTGGTTTGTTGTGGTGCTAATGGTTGTTGTGCTTCTGTTAGCGGTTGTAATCGGAGGTTTACTTCTGAAAGAAGAGCAGGAAGAGGTGTTTGTGGGTGTAGAGGTGGGATATGATAATGTTGATGATATTGTCAGGTTTGTGGATGAGGTGGAGAAATACGTTAATCTTGTTGTGATAGGCTCATTGGACGTCACAACAAACGCCACCAAGCTTACTGCAGTCTGCGATTACCTGCACAGCAAAGGGTTGTATTTTATCCCGTTCATGTTCATAACCCAGTATCTTGAAAAGCCTGACTTTTTTCAGGTGGCTAAGGAGAGGTGGGGAGAACACTTTTTGGGAGTGTATGTTTCCGACGAACCAGGAGGAAGGCAATTTGATTCCACCAACGTTCCTAAAGTCGTTACTGAGGCTGAAAATTGGAGTGACGCTGCTTCCCAGTACGTTGAGGGCATGAATGGTGGATTGCAGCTGTTTTTCTCCCACTTCGAAGAGTCTGCTGACGTGACGGCTTTCACGTCTGACTATTTGCTGCACTGGTTTGACTATGAGGCTGGCTGGGATGTTGTTTTTGCCGAGTTTGGCTGGAA
>CAYVVO010000196.1:0-4180 GCA_964455275.1 uncultured Candidatus Bathyarchaeia archaeon
TCTGACAAGCTCGGTTTTTTCTCCGGCTTTTGTCACCAAATTTCTTCCCAGCGAGGGCTCTGTTACCTCACCTATTACAGAGGCTTGAACGCCGTTCTTCGATAAACTGCCGATTATCTCTTCTGTCTTCGATTCTTCAGCCACGATAAGAAGCGACCCGGAGCTTATGAGCTGCAGAGGGTCAACATCAAAATGCGCACATATCTTACGCGTCTCTTCAGGAACCAGAATCTTCTTCTCGTGAACGTTGAAGCCGACGTTTGCGGCGTCAGCCAGCTCATGTAACCCACCTGCCACGCCTCCCTCGGTTGGGTCATGCATGGCTGAGACTCCTCCGATTCTGAAGGCTGTAATGGCGTCTTTTACTACACTGATTTTTTCGAAGAAATTCTCCGCTTTATCCAAGAAACTTTCATCAAAAACTTCTAGAAGTTCTGCTCGTCGGTCTGAAGCCAGTATGGCTGTTCCCTCTATCCCTGTTCCCTTTGTCAGTATGATGCGGTCGCCTACTCTTGCTCCGCCGCAAGTCACATACTTTCCTTCCTCGGCAACGCCTATGGCGCATCCAGTCACTATTGGATGTTCTATGCCCGGAGTGACTTCGCAGTGCCCCCCTACTATGGCAACGTTCAGTTGACGTGCAGCTTTATCCATCTGCGTGCAAATCTTCTCCACTAGCTCGGCTGTCGAGTTTTTGGGTAACAGTATAATGGAGTTGAACCATCGGGGCTGAACCCCACGGGTTGCAACATCGTTTGCGCTCACGTGAACGGCTAGCCATCCCAGCCACTCTTCGGCTCCGGTTATGGGGTCTGAAGAAACTGCCAACAGTTGGTTTCCTGCTTGGATTATGGCTGCGTCTTCGCCTATTGATGGACTGAGAACCACATCGTCTCTTTCGGCTCCCAAGTTCCTGAAAACTATCTCCTCCAAAACTTCGGTTGGAACCTTACCCGGCAAGAAACCCATAACACATCCCCGCCCAATCTATACTTCAGAGGCGCCATAAAAAGGATTAACATCAACAGTGAAATTGCGGGATATAGTGGTAGCCCGGGGGTTACTGTTACACTTGTTAAAGAATACTGGTTTTTAATTCTTTGATGATTTCCTGTTTTAGGGCTTTATTCAGGACTTCGATTATTCTTTGCTCTGGATCAATTACTGTTCTATGTGGCATAATTAAAGCATCTTTTGAAAGCACTTCATCAGGATTCAATCCTAATGATTCTGCAAAAGTCTTCAGTCGATCAATCTTAGATAATGTCGTTTTTGGTCGTATACTCAAGCCACTAGATACGTAGAGATTGCGAAGTTTGGAAAAGAAAGATTATGTTGAGAAGGCTACCAATTCGAAATGGGTTTTAAAGTTTAAGGGTATTATTGCTTGCTTGATTATTCAGGAAGAGCCCAAGGCTTGGAACGAAAAATGGTCAATGATGTTTGAAAGATTTGTTCAACCAATTATAGATTCTCCTAAAAGTTATTCAATTACAGAAGATGGAAAAGAAATTTGTGAGCTTAAAGGTTACCTAGAAAAACTTTTGGTGAATCTTAAGAACTTTGAAGGTTGGGCTGTGCTTGCAAACACATTAAATAAATTTATAGAAAAGGGGTTCATGAAGAATTTGGACATTATCAGTACTGAAGATTTGGCTATGCTTATTGTTACAAAGATTGCTTTTGATAAGGAATATTTTCATGATTATACACAGTAATTCAACTTCGAAGCTTTCAGGATTGTTTTTGACTGATATTAAAAGGTATCCTGATGGATTTAAGCCGTGTCTGTGTATGAGCTGATCATTGTGCCATCGTTTTCGAAGAATGTTATGCTGTACTTGTTTCCAGATGTCCAAGCGGAACGTATTTGCACTTCGTTACTGTCACCAGGGGCAATTGTGGTTCCTGTTTCCATGTTCCAATTAGCAGCGGTAATAGTGTTGCCGTTGACTCTTACTTGACTAATGGTTACGGAAGCGGTTCCAGAGTTAGTGACTGTAACGTTAATCGAATCAGCAGTGGTTGCTGGAGTTGTGGTTGTGTCTAAAAAGGTAACATCGACGACGGTTAGTTCGCTTGTTTCCATTCTACCTTTGATCCAAGCTTCTGCACTGAATGGAAGACTAATTCCTTCTTCAGTGACTACGTCAAAGTAGTATATTGTTCCTTCTACCCAATTGTATTGTATGGTTATTGTCGTTGTATCTTCCTCGGGGAATAAATCAATAGGATCATAACTGATGTCAGTTTGAGCAACTAGGTTTGAGGGGGTAGTGCCAATATACACATTTTTAATACCTGAACTAGAAACCCCAGAGTTTTTTAGAAGTATATTAATATACGGGTTTTGTTCTTGAAAACCGAATCCCATAGAGACAATGCTCAATATGACTTTTTGAGTTGTTGACTCTTGGTTGGAGATAGTAACTTCATTCCACTCAATAAACCGATCAAGATATGTTTTTTTTGGATTGTTTTCATAATAGGTTACATGGAAACTTTTTGTTTTATCTATTGTTGCACATAAAATGTTAGCTTCCCCATACCCTGTAAAATTCCAGTTGACATAACCTGTCCATTGGTTTTTATCTTGAGAGACAACTACTATTCCATACAAATTTTTCTCTGGGACATTGTTTAAGAGTTCAATCGCTAAGATGGAATCTGTAACTTCATAGGTTATTCCTTGAATTGTAACTTTTACTTGTTCATTTGGAGCTGGATTCTCAATAAGCAGTACATAGGCTATGCTAGAAGCGCCAATGATTGCACCAATCACTAGAATAATAATGTAGGCACCTATTTTCTGCATGATAGTTTTTCTTTCAAAAAGCTTATTTCTGTATTGTTAATCCAAAATATGTAGCGTAACTTAACTTATGAATGACAGCCTCGAAGTTCGCTCAGGATTATTTTCCGCGGATACGTGCGGTTTTTTTACTAGAGTTGCCTCGGTGTCACGGCTTCGCTCACTCATTGTTCCTAGCTGACAGGATATTTAGAGAACACAGGTATTTGGTCACGCTGGAACATGGCTCGCTCAGCCTAAACAGCCTCGCCAATTCGCTCGGCAACCTCGGCACTCGTAAAAAAACCTACAACTGGACAACGTCAAAGAAATAATATGAATTGATTACAACAACGACTTCTGATGAGTTCTCACTAATCTTTTTCTAACTAGAATCCCAATCAAAGTTGCTGTTAAGAAAGTGGCAGAATGGTCCTTGGAGGAAACTTTGGAATAACCGAGAATTGTTCGGGGAAACTTTCATTCAAAATTTTAATCGTTTCTTTTTCTTCAAAAAGTAAAATACAGTGAATATGAGGATAGCCATTCTCATACGCTTCAAAAACTCGACAACAAGCAACTTTTCCGAAATTCTTTCTAATAAAAGACATGAAACGGTTGAATTCATCACCGATGTTTTTCCATGCTTTATCAAATGAGCATAATTTAGTGTCATACGTTAATGTTACAAACATTGCTCTAGTTTTTTGGTTAATCCTTCTACTTTTCCGATTAAAGAAAATTATTTGTTCGACTAATGAAGCCAACTGCTTGAATCGTCTATAAACTCTATTCCGATAAACATCATTTCCTCTTTTGGAACATTTAATGGCAAAAACATCACTTTTGAATGTATTCAAATTAATTCGATTCAGTATCATATATTTGTCTTCATGAACCCAATCAGAGTATCTTTCAACAATTTCAGAAAAAGTCCAAAGTCCTCAAATTCTCTAAGGACTGACTTACGAGAATACATAGACGCGGCAAACTAGACAAGCGCCTAACTATCAAAACAAGAAAAAAAATTGGGGAAAGTATTCTAAAACAAATGTAGTGGTAGCCCGGGGAAGACCGAACGTCTCTATTTGGTATCCACTTGATGTCTAGGTGCTTGGTTCTTTTTCAAGGCTTGGGTCTAGGATTTCTTTTCTCAGCAGTTCCATAAAGTTGTCGCGGATGATTGTTCTGCGTTCTTCTTTGTAGTCGGTTGGGGTGCAGACTGTTCTGTGCGGTTTAGCTATAGCTCTTCTGAGTAGCTCTTTGTCGATGCCGTAGCCTTTGCTTCTGAGGATGTCTTCCACGAAGTCGTAGATGTCTGCCTTCTCTTTCTGTCTTATGCTGAGTCCTGCTGTGGCGTATTTGCTGCGTAGGAAGTCTATGCCCTTC
>CAYVVO010000197.1:0-2902 GCA_964455275.1 uncultured Candidatus Bathyarchaeia archaeon
GTCGCATCCTAGGGCTACTGCCAAAGAAAACATGAAGGGGTGACCGGCGCCGAAAAGGTGAAGGGGACGATTTGCAGGCAGATTCATTTTTGCTGTGGCTATCATGTCAACAAGTGTGTCAAACTTGTACTGCTCCATCACCGGGGTTGGGCTGCCTAAAGCGTGAATCTGAAAGGGTAGTTTCGCCATTTCCTTTGCTGATTTGGCGACGAGGTCAAGATATTGTCCGCCCTGAACTGGACCAACCCACGCTATGTCGCCGCGGGTCTTCATCTTCTCCAGCGCTTTTGCTCTTTTGATGGTTTCGTTTACTGTGTGTCGTGCATATTCTTTGGGGACTCCCCATCCTGTGGGGATATCCAGTATGGTGGCTATGTCTGTGTCTATCTTTTCTTGGAAGTGCACGATTTCTTCTGGGCTGGTTTCTATGTCTTTGTAGATGAGAAGTTGGTAGGCGCCGGAGTCGGTCATGATTGATCCGTTGAAGTTCAGGAAGTCGTGTAATCCCTTTTCGGTTGCGGCTTCTTTGAAGTTCTTCTGTATTATGTAGGCGTTGGTTATGAGCGCTCTGCAGCCGAACTCTTCCTCTAACTTTTTGGGGGGAACCGTTTGAACGTTAGGGTTTATTACCGGCAGCAGCAGAGGCGTTTCTACGAATCCGCTTTTAGTTTTGAGTCTGCCTATTCGCGCCATCAAATCTCTGTCTGCTATCTCAAAGGACATCGAGTAACCGCCAGGACACAGTTGTATTGGAACTTGTCTGTTTGGCGACGTATTTATATGATTTTGTGGCGAAGGCAGAATGAGTTTACTGAATAGAATTTGTGTTTTATGTTGTGGTTAAGGCTTGTTTTCCCTGTATGTAGGCAGCTTTATGAGGTGTACGCTCACCGCCGCTGCTATGACGAACAGAATCAGTTGAACTATCCACCAGCGGTTCACTATGAAAAACGCTGAGTAACCTATTGTTATCCACAATGTAGCTAATGCAAGAATCTTTGTTTTGAGTGGGATGCCTTTCCCCTCCTTGTATCTTCTGATGTAGCTTCCGAAGTACCTGTTAGTTAGAACCCATCTGGTCATCCGCTCAGAGCTTCTGCAGTAGCAAGCCAAAGCCAGTAGCAATAGAGGCGTGGTCGGCAAAACAGGTAACACTATTCCAATAGTCCCAACTGCAAGAGAAACGGAACCAGCGACAAAAAAGATTGCGCGGACAACTTTTTGTCTTGCGGTGTTTTCGTTGTTTGTTTCTGGTTCTTGTTGCATAGCCATAACGAATGGTGGTAACAGTATTAAAATATTTGCTATTTACGTGGAAAAAGCGTATTTTATTTGCGAAATTCGTGAAAAAGCAGTTTTTAGAGATCAAATGAGGTTTTAATCTTTATGAGACGGGTCGCCGCGGATAGTGAAACGTCCCTAACGCCATGCATCATTTCAACCCTTTTTCTCAGATCGCTTAGGTGCTCCAGATTGTGTGCATGAACCACTGCTACAAGGTTATATTCGCCGGTGTTCTGGAAGACATGATATGTTTCGCTTAGGTCGCTTATCTGCTCGGATGTCTTTTCGAAATTGTCAGGAGCTATCTTGACCATCAGAATGCCGGTTGTGGGGTATCCGATTTTTTTGGGGTCAAGTAAAACAGTGAATTTGTTGATGACTCCCTTATCGACTAAATTTTTAACTCTGTATCTTACTGTAGCCTCGCTGACGCCCAATTCACCGGCGATATACGTGTAAGAAGCTCTCGAGTTTTCTTGAAGTATGTTCAAGATTTTTTTGTCTTTGGTGTCCAACTGGATAGCCACGAAGATCACACTAGAACATTAATTAAAAAACATATATCATTATCGTAGGAACTGTTTTTATTAACGTTCAGTTCTTTATGCAACATTGTTAGTTGAAAAAATTAACGAAACAATTATTACATCTACTTTTCGATAACCAAAGGGAAACAAAAATGATGCCTGAAAAATACGGTTTTCCTAAGGAATATCGAATTTATGTAACGCCAATTCAGGAACTAAACAAAAAAATTACTGAAGAGGACAAAACAGTTCTAACCGACCCCCAGAAATTGAGCCCCAACATAATTCAATATGATGGCATGATTTCGTTAAACATCAGCAAAGAATACATCCAAAAAAGGGGATTTAATGAATTCAAAGCCATCAGAGAAATCCTCCAAAACGCTCTAGATGAAACTGAATTGTCAACGGGAACTCCTGACGTGACAATCAGAACTGACGAAATCGGGACATGGATAATTGACAACGGAAGAGGACTGGACGGTAACGCATTCATCATTGGCAGTTCAGAAAAGAAATGCTGGATGAGAGGCTACTACGGTGAAGGCTTGAAGTTGGCTATTGGATTTTTCCTCCTAAAAGGATACGGAGTTTACATCTTTTCCAACAAAAAGGTCTTCAAGCCCGTCTTTTTGCCTGCAAAAAAGGAAAGGGCTTGGCTGAACATCCTGTTGGGCGAGTCAACGCATTCTGAAAAAGGCACCAAAATCCTTGTTGTAGATTATAAAGCAGACGAAAAATTGCTGAAAGAGATTATTTCATTTAAAAACTCGGACATCAAAGACAAAATTGTTGACAGAATCGTAATGAAAGGAAAAGACTGCGACTATGAGCGACCTTTAACAATTTATGATCACCCTAATCTGCTGTATATGCGCAATTTGTTAGTTGGCAAAGCCACCGAAGTCACAAAAAGAAAAGCCTTCTTCACTTATGACGTATGGTGGTTCAGGCTTGATGTTTCACGAAATTTACTCACATACTCAATGCCCAATCTATTCGTACAAATAGCTAACGCCATCGAAAAAAGCGAAAAATTTCGGAAGGCTTTCGCAAAAAAGATTGTCGAGGCTGACATGATACAAGTAACC
>CAYVVO010000198.1:0-1413 GCA_964455275.1 uncultured Candidatus Bathyarchaeia archaeon
GTAAAACGGAAGAACTGTAAAACAAAAATACAAGAAGGAAAAAAAATGAGACAAAAACTAAGAGAAGTCCAAATAAAACTCATGAGAGGCCTACTAGACCTCGTCATACTCCAATTCTTAAATGTGAACCCCATGCACGGCTACAGAATCATCACCAGCATCCGAAAAAACTTCGGAGTATATTTTGGCCCAAGCACAATATATCCCCTGCTTGGCATCCTAGAAGAGAAAGGCTACATCAAGAGCCAATGGAACCTGAACAGCGACCGCCCCAGAAAAGTCTACTCCCTAACCCCTGAGGGAAGCAACCTGCTAAATGGCACCGAAGAGTCCCTCAACCACATCTGCCGCAGACTCACTAGCATAGGGCTAAACAGGATACCCATCAGCGGCAACAACGGCGCTCCGAAACAGCCGCAACAGTTAATCTAACTGCCACAAAAACATGGGACACGACAAAACAGCCGCCATCACACAGCCACAGCCTCTTCCATAAACCATTTTTGTTCCCTTTTTCAGAATATTCCCAACTCTGACATATACGCTCTAACTACCGTTTTCACCCAGTTTTATGGAAGTAAATTCTGAGAGCAGACAGCATAACCCAGGTGACAGCCGCCATCGACGATACAGTCTCGGGCACCGCAATCCCCGCACTGTAAATGCCCAGCCCATACAATATCCATGAAACAGAGCCAATAGCCAAAGCCGCAAACGCCAGAACCGACCTTTTCTCTACAGCGTAGCTGATGGAGGCGAAGCCCAGAGCCGCAAAGAACAGCACCGAAACCAGAAAATGGAGAGACCCGTAAACCTCATCAAAGGCGGCGACCAGCTGAAGCATTAACCCCGCGATCACCAGAACATAGCTTGTGTATTTGGCGTGTTTCCTGAAGCATGTAAACGAATAAAGAATCATGAGGAATCCGCATAGAAGCAAGCCGAAGTTGAATAAGGGTGCCACCTCACTTTTAGATGCCCCATCAGTGGCAGCGGAACGCCCGAGGTCGCTCAAAGCGTTGCTTCCCCAGCTGAACCACGGCGACAAAACTATGGACACAGCTATAAAAAAAATCGCAACCAAAGGTGCGAGGATGCCAAGCAGAGCATAGTTCCGTTCATTCAATGCGCCAACGAACCCCCACTATTTATTACCTTTCCCTTTTAATTAAATGATGGATGGAGAAACTGTATGTCTGGAGCTGAAACTCTTATTCCCTTTCTCAGAGACAAGGGAAAAGGGGACCAACCAACCATCATAATAGACAGCCGCGAAGCGACAACAGCGCCCAAAATAGTTAAGGGACTGAAGGAGCTGGGTGCAGAAATCAGCACAAGGCACCTGGAGAAGGGAGACTACGTTATCTCAAGCATGTGCGCGTTTGAAAGAAAAACTGTCAGCGACTTCGTTTA
>CAYVVO010000199.1:0-4427 GCA_964455275.1 uncultured Candidatus Bathyarchaeia archaeon
CGACAACGCCACATGGGAATCATGCGCCTTCAACAATGGCGGATTCATTAACTACCTGAACACCGGAGAAGTTAACGTAAATAACTGTACAGTCTACATGTCATCAGTTAACGCGTCAACAATTCTGTCAAGTAGCGGTCCGATGTTTTTCGAAAAGTTTCTCCTATCCGGTTCGGGGTCAGCCAGCATAACAAACTGGGATTCCATGACAATGATTAACAGTAATTACACCTCCAGCGACTCCCTGAACTTGATGAACAACGCAGAACTGAACGCAGAAAATTGGCTTGTGAAAACCACATCATCCACCGCCAGAATTGTAGTTTACAATGGTGACAATGGCACCATCACCTTTAATGTTCCATTCATCGAAGACGTCAGCAGCTCAGCCCTAACTTCTGTTGGTCCGGAAGGTCAAGAATTTGTGGAAGATTCAGGCGGAACAATCAAAGTAACAAACAATGGTTTGATGACTGAGCAAAGCAGCGCAGACGGTATTGGTTTAGAGTTCATCTTCTATATCGTAATAATCGTTGTAGCAGTAATCGTGTCGTTGTTCGTAATCTTGAGGCGCCGCAAAAAATCTTCAAACGCGATTTCTTAGAGATTTTGCCTGTTAGAAGACGGCAAAGGTGAAAAGGGAGCATGCTGTCAAATAGCTAAAATGGTGGAAGTGTTAGTGTGAGCGAAACAAATTTAGCGACAATACAGTTGAATGGAGAAAAGCAAGACTTTGTTCTAAACAAGAAGAACTTCAAAACCGGAAGCAGAGGCTACCACGCACAAGGAAAAATGCAGATTGGAGATAAACGATACCAATGCAACATTCTATGCGTGGAAATAGGTTCAAAACCTAAAGACAAGTAAAAATTTATGGTTGGGAAGCAAGTTCCCGCAGTTCTCCCATCAAAAATATTTTTAATAGCTTTTTTGCTTTAGCGCGCTTCTTTCAAGTCGCAGGGAAGATAAAGCGTTTGTTCTGCAAGGAAGGCGCCCAGCAACTTACAGTAGAACCGTCCCTCTAACTTGGCTAGGTGTTTACACGTTTTGCACACGCTTTCTGTTCCGGAGAATCTTCCAAGCACAGTTTGGCCAGTCATAGCTAACTCTTCTCTTTTCATCTAGATTAAAATCCTTTCGGAACATAAATGAGTAAAATCTCCCAGCTTCAGATAGCTGTGACCCCGTCAAAAGTTATTGTTTTTGTCGTTCTCGTTGCATTGCGGTGAGAGGCAATCGTATTCGGATTGTGGTTTTGTTTCCGTATATGCTGTATTTGTGGAGTTTTCTGCCTTCTGGAATCCGATCCACCAAGCCACATCTCACAAGAGTGTCCAAGTTTCTCCACAGCCCCTTCTTAGCGCCCTTTTTTAGCCCCATCTTCTCGAACAGTTCATTCACTGTCATCGGTGAAGCATGTTTTTGGTAATGGGTCGCCAGTTCAGTGAGTATTCGTCTATTCCGTTTTGAGCCTAAAGCATCAAATGTTTTCTCGGTTAATTCCTGTGGAACAAACAAGCTTTCGTGAGTGCCAAGAATCGTTTCGATAGAATTGTAGTACGATTTTATGAACTTCCAGTAATACTTCAAAACCAGACGCTTTAGCTCACGGGGTACCATCTCCTTATCCCCACGCTTCTTCGAGGTGAGCTTCTCAAAATTAGGCTCCAAGTCTCTTCTAATGGATGCTGGGGCAAAAGGTTGAATGATGTCCTTCAAGAGATAGTTTACGAACTTTTGGGACACGCTTTCTTGTTCGTAAATCTTGCGGCTGACATCTCTGTAGGAGTCGACAATAAATAATGCCTCGTCTGGGTTAAGGTCGATTGATTGCAGGTATCTCATAGGCTTCCCTGAGACCGTAACTGGGTCCGGTAAAACAATAGTTGCGGGATATTCAATGCCTTGGTCTGCGCAGATCATTTTTTTGAGAATGGAGAGACCTCCGTTCGATTTGTCAAAAATGTTGTACGAGGCTCCCAAATAGCCAAGGCTCTCTAAACCCCAGCTAACGTACGGGTATCTCTTTATTTCGGTTCCAAGTTTGTCTCTGTCAAACAGGTAGATTTCAAGAAGCTCTTTTTCATAGCCTGAAAGGGTGTACACTTTTTCTTTGAGCCTAACCGATTTTGCTTCTTGAAGTTTCTTTCTCGTGTTTATTTGCGTAAGAATGTTTTGAAGGCTCTTTTCGAAATCTAGTATTGTCAGGATGCTGTAGATGTCTCTCTGGATTTCCACCCGGTCTTCAACAATCAAACCCCTTGCACTGGGAGAAAAGACTCCTTCAAAAAATTTATGTGCCTCTGCAACCCGCTCTCTGATGTCTCCGCGGTGGTAGCCTCTGCCGATATCCCGTAAAGCTCCAATATACACAACTGGGTTAATGGAATAGCCGCTGTCTATGAGTTCCTCAAGAAAAAATAGGGGAAGAAAATGTTTTAGCTGCGCCACCCCCAAGTCTGCATGGAACGCAACCACGACAATAGAATTAAGTTTCCGCCTTTTCCAGTGTTCACCTAAACCATCAACAACATGGATTCTTCTCATCTGGGGAAAACGTTGACTGAGCCATTTTTCTGTAAGCAAAGGTAACGGAATTCCTTCGTGCACATCTTTTGTACCCAACCGATTATCCTCCCTTCTTCAATTCGTTACATGTGTTTCGCTTATTTGAGATAGAAGTAACATAAACTGTAACTGGGTCCTACATGCTGTAATCTGCTTCTTCATATATAAACATAAGTAACAACGAATGTGACTGAAACCTAAAACATCATCCGTTTATCAAAACCATCCATGTTCTCCAAAGCATTCGCTTGCACAAGAGCAACGCCTCTCCTTTTTGTTGGCTGCCTTCAGAGGTTAGACAAGTTAAAATAATCTGTTTCACATTACCTGATTTGCCTGTAAAGTGTGAGGGTAAACTTTGTCAATCAATTTCAGCTCCTTGAAAAAAGTTGCAGAAGGCAAAACCAAGATAATCTATGAGAACCCGGAGGACCCGAAGACCGCGTATATGGTCTTTAAGGATGACATAACCGCGGGAGACGGAGTGAAACACGACATAATCAAAGGCAAAGCGTTGGTGGACTGGAGAACCAACAGGGACATCTTCGAGTTGTTGAACCGTAAAGGC
This sequence comes from uncultured Candidatus Bathyarchaeia archaeon, assembly GCA_964455275.1. Taxonomy (GTDB): domain Archaea; phylum Thermoproteota; class Bathyarchaeia; order Bathyarchaeales; family Bathyarchaeaceae; genus Bathyarchaeum. Next base: position 3,137 of record CAYVVO010000199.1, read on the forward strand.
GTTCGGACACACTACCTTTCTTGCCCTCAGGAAAAAGTTGTTCTGGTTAAGAAGCTTGACCGGAAGATAAACCTTGAAGTTGTGTCTCGAAGAGTCGCCGCGGGCTCTATACTGAAGTGGGGAAACATAGCCGAGGGAACCAGATTTGACCCTGTGATCACCCAGTTTCACTACAAGGATGATCCGTTGCATGACCCCATGCTGGATGACAAGTATGTCGACTATATTGTTAAAGCGAAGGGGGGCACCGAATACTCTGAGATGCTTGGGATGAATGCGGAAGTCTTTCTTCACCTTGAAAATGCTTTTGCGCATTTTGACGTTCAGCTGGTTGACATGAAGCTTGAGTATGGCATCATCGAGGGGGATGTTTACTTGATAGATGAGATTACAGGCGGCTCCTTCAGGCTGTGGCCTTATGCCCACAAAAACCCAGATTTCAGCAAACCCAATGTATTGAAGGAGCTTAACCCTGAAGGAAGGCTCGACAAGGATACCTACCGGATGGGCGAAAACGTCGACAAGGTTCTAACCAAGTTTGAAGAAATAGCAAAAGTAACCGCAAAATTCGCAGACCTATAAAGGCGGCTCATTGTTCATTCTGTTCTGCTGTTTGGTACACGGGTAAGGTGTCGCTTCCATGTGGCATGACGTAAACTTTGGCTTTTTTGCCTGCTAACTCGAAGGCGTCCCGCAGGGCATCGTTCAGGGCTGTGGCTGTTCTCAGTTTGAAGGTGTTCACTGCGTAGCAGTCAGGCATAACCGAAACCAAGATGATAGACACTTTCTGTAGAGCCTTCGTTAAGTAGTAGGCTTTGTGTCCTCCTAGCACGAAACGTCTTCTTATCTCCCTCTCTATACGTTTCGAATCGGTGAACTTTTCCATCCATTCGAAGAACACTTCATTTCCGTGTCCTTCAGGGCACTCTGCCACCAGAACGATTACTCCTCTTCTCTTCACTGCTTCTAAGGCGTTGTGGATTCCTTTGGAGGCTTGATACAGGTTAATGTCATGGGGATATCCACCAGCACTAACAACCACGATGTTTGCCCTCTGCTCGATTGGAACTTTATACATTTCATCTACGAGTTTTGTTCCCTCAAGAAATGCTTGCTCCAAGTCTCCAGCAAAGGCTCTAACCAGCTCTCTCTTGCTGTTTGTGACGATGTTCAAGATGAAGTCGACGTTGGCGAGTTTAGCCGCTTCCATCATGTCTTCATGCACAGGATTTCCATCCAGAACGCCAGTCGAGGCTTTAGGATGCAGAAGCAGTGCGTGATTTTGCTGAAT
>CAYVVO010000200.1:0-26857 GCA_964455275.1 uncultured Candidatus Bathyarchaeia archaeon
AGTCATAGAAACAGGAACAGGAAACTGCCACATCTACGTTGAAGAAGACGCCGACCTCGAAAGAGCCGTGGACATAGTGATAAACGCTAAATGCCAGAGACCCGGAACCTGCAACGCTGAAGAGAAACTTCTGGTTCACAAACAGGTTGCAGAACAGTTTCTGCCCACCATGGTCAAAGCACTCATCAAAAATGGGGTTGAGGTCAGAGGATGCAAAAAAACAGCCGCGATAGTTCCAGAGGTGAAGCAGGCAGTTGAAGAGGACTGGGGAACAGAGTACCTGGATCTGATTATAGGCATAAAAGTGGTGGAAGACCTGGATGAAGCCATAGGTCACATAAACAGGTACGGCACCAAGCACTCCGAATCGATCTTAACCGCGGACTTCAACAAGGCACTGAAGTTTATCCGCGAAATAGACGCCGCAGCCGTCTACTGGAATGCCTCCACACGGTTCACAGACGGAAACCAGTTTGGGTTAGGAGCAGAAATCGGAATCAGCACACAGAAACTGCACGCAAGAGGACCAATGAGCATCCAGCAGTTGACAACAACAAAATTCTTCATACTAGGCAGAGGACACATCAGACAATAAGCACTCGTAATTCGAAAAGATTAGGGCGACTTCTGCCAACTTGGACAAGAGTGATTTTGATTCAAAATGTGGATGTTGTCTCCATAAAGGTTATATGTCGCTTGCGATGTTTCTAGTGATATCGCTGGTGATATAGTGGCGGATAGGTGGATAAAACGAACAGGCGGCGTCCCAAGAGGACTCCTCCGTTTCCTAGTCCTGAACATGCTGACAAAGAAGCCAATGTCCGGCGTAGAAATTGTTGAAGTAATCGAGAAAGAAACAGGCGGAAGATGGAAACCAAGCTCTGGATCAATCTACCCCCTTCTAGCTCGGCTACATGACACAGGCTACACCACAGAGTCGCCAAGCGAAGAAACAGGAATAAAACGATACGCACTTACAACTAAAGGAAAAAGACTTTTCGAAAAACAGATAAACTTTGGACAAACACTGATGAATAAACTGGAATTTCTTGTGCCCCTACTTATCAGCGGATTCCGGTTTTATCCGAACGACGAAAAAATTCTTTCCGGAACCAGAGAACCTGCCAAAAGAGTTGTCACTACTCTTCTAGACCTGCGAGCAATGAAGAGCTATCAACTAACTGAGCAGGACGCAAAGGAAATAGAGAGAATTTTGAGCAAGTGTGCCGACGAACTTGAGGAGATAGTGAAAAGAATCAATGAAGAAAAACAGGTCTGAAAATTCAGGTGCCACGTCAATGAGTTTTTCACAAAATTTCATGTTTGAACATTTCTGCAAAAAATAGAGTGGATGTTAGCAAATGGGCTTAAAATCTAGTTTCATGATAGCAAAACGGTCTTTGTGGCGAAGAAAAACAAAGAATCTGAGTGCAATCCTAGCAGTAACCCTTGGAGTTACGTTATTGGTTGGCATCCAAATCACAACCGACACCCTAGAAAACACGTTTCTCACAAGCCTACTTCAAAGTGAAGGAGAAGTCGACTTTAGTATAACAAATTCCACCACTGGCGGTTACCTAACAGCAGCAGATGCAGAAAACATCACTGCTTTGGTTCCCGACGCCGTGGGAATTATGCCTGAACTAACTATGCGAGTACCCGTAATGTTGGGGTCACAGTTTGATGACTCAGTTGAGCTGGCAGGGATTTCTATCAATTTTCCAGAAGCGTTTGGCTCTTTTTATGACTGGAAAACTGGAGAAGAAATGGACATTGGCGACTACTTAACAGACAATTCTACTGTCTTGATGTCCAGTCGGTCAGCAAAACAGCTAGGCTTAACCCAAGATGCCAGCCTTCCGGTTGCTTTGAGTACAGAGTTCACAAACGTCACTGTAACCGCAACCATTAATCCGCTCACCGGATTACCTATCTTAACTCCAAAATATTCTACCGAGCGGGTTGAATTATCGGTTGTTGGCATTTTTGACTCAAACCGTCCAGGAATCGGATCCCAATACAGGGGACTAGTTCTTGCTCTGGAACATCTTCAAGACTGGAGAAGCCTACAGGACCCAACACGTGAAACCGACTGTGTTGACGCTTACCTCGTAGCCCTTAAAACAGATCATTTCAACTCGGAAATAAGTGAAGACTATCTCCAAGAAAAGGTAGATATTGCAGAGGCGAATATTCCCGAAAACGTAGACCCCACCACAGGAAACACACAAAAAATATACGACGTCACATCTGCTAGGCTGACCTTTTTTAGTATCGCAGAGATAGTCATGACCCTACTGTCAACTATGTTAACGGCGCTGGGGCTACTTATCACGATAACTGGGGTCTTGCTCATAACTAATGTTCAACTCATGAGCGTAGAAGACCGGGAATTCCAAACAGGAGTCCTGCGGGCTGTTGGAGAGAACCGCCGAGGGATCTTCCAATCCATAGTGATTGAAAACATGTTTCAAGGAATCCTGGGAGGAATATTCGGCTTAATCGGAGGCTTAGCGTTTGGACAAGCCGTCGCCCTCTATCTCGTAGGATTGTTTGGCACAGGACGATTAAGTGTCCAACCAGTCGTTTCGCAACAAGTTGTAATCTTGTCGGTAATAATCGGAGTAGCGCTGGGCATCATAACTGGCATATTACCTGCTCTGAGAGCGTCCCGAGTTAATATTGTAGAGGCACTAAGAGGAATCAAAGTTTCGTTTGAAGAAAAATCTGGTCGCAACTTGGTGCTATTAGGCATATTGGCGGTCATAGCTGGCGGGATTGTCCTCCTAATCAATGGCGTCTTTGACGAAAGCTACCAAGGCATATGGGTTAGCGAAGGATGGAACACGTTAGAGGAATGGAGAAACATTCTGATCGGAGCAGGCTTGCTGTTTTCCGGATCAGGTATTGTGCTTTCACGTTTTATTAGCCGAGTGAAGGCATTAAACATCACAGCTATTGCCATCTGGGCTACACCCTTTGTTCTATTTGTTGTAGCTATGGGCGAATGGATACCAGACGTTTCTGGCTTAGCACCAGACATTTTGATCATAGGAGTAATGGAAATTGTGGTCGGCTCCGTTCTGTTCGTCTCGGTAAATCTTCCCCCAGTCATGAACGGTTTAAGGAGCTTCCTTGTCAAAATCAGGGGACTAAAAGGAGTGGGGCAAATAGCTCCAGCACTAATTTCATCCCACAAAGCACGTTCCACATTAACATTCGCAATCTTCGCTGTGATACTGACTTTGAATGTGACGGTTGCTACGCTGGTGCCCACCAATTTAAGTTCAGTCATCGAAACTGAGGAAGATTCCAGAGGAATAGACCTTATCATATTCTTGAATAAGCCGGAGGCACAGTTAGTCAACACTTCATACGTGGAAGAGCTGTACAAATTAGACAGCCACATAACAGACGTGATTGCGTTCAAGACATACAGCACAACTACAGATTACCAGAAATTTGTAGCCGTGAACAATCCATATTCCCCAAAATTCAACGCCCAAACAGGCTTGTTACCTTTAGGATACGGTGAACTTACCTCTGAACAAATCCGCGGAAACGCATCCGACGCATCTGACTCTGATTGGCGCTACGACTTCTATCTAAGCAGCTTCCCAGACGGCGTCACACAACCAGATGACTCTGACGTAACCGATGAACAACTCTTACACCTGTCAAAGCAGGGTTGGGATTTGTTCTTTGATTCATCCTACACAATGGCAGCCTATAATGTTTCATTAGATGCGCTCCTTTCAGGAGACCGTGATCTAAGCGACGTAGATCTCACGTCCTTGGGGGGATATGGCGGTAACGAACTGGAAGGCGTTGATGTATTACGAGACGAAAATGGCACAGTTATCGAAAACCCAATTATGTTCACAGACTCCTTCATTCTACCCTTAGGGTTACAGGTTTGGATACCAATGAACACATCCGCATATGGAGTGCCCGTGTATCAAGCATTCACGATAGGAGGACGGTTAGACGCTGAACGTGCCGGAGGATTTCCATTATCATCATTTAACCTTCTATCAGCAGAAGGAGACTTTGATTATGTTGACATGTTAGGAAAAATATACCTGCCTGAACACTGGGCGAACCAAACCAACTTCTTGGCAGAAGCAGACGGCGAAACGTCCATATCAAGAGCCCCAGATCAATACGACTATTTCCTCATCAAAACAGATTACGCAATGGATGACCCCCAAATCGATTCAATAGCACAAGCCATCGAAGAATTCACTAACACAAACGATGAAGGATACCGAAACTTAGCTGGCGACAACTTCTACGTTGCAAGTGCAACAGTCCTCTACTCAAAGATTGAATCGTCTCTGGAGATGGTTGAACGGGTAGTTTCATTCTTGCAGATATACGTCATGTTTGGGCTCGGCATCGGAGCGGTAGGCATGGCAGTAATCTCCGTCCGCAACGTTTCAGAGAGAAAACGGGAAATCGGCATGATGAGGGCAATCGGCTTTCCAAGAACCCAAGTGATGCTGTCAGTGTTGCTGGAATTGGTGGTATTAGGCATAATCGGGCTAGCTATTGGAGTCGTCAACGGCGTGTTAATCAGTGTCGGATTTGCTAACATGCAAGGCGCTACACTGGTAATTCCTTGGAATGATCTTGGAGTGTATTTGGGTTTCATCACGTTGATTGCTTTAGCTGCGGGAGCCATTCCGGGATGGTTTGCGTCACGGATTCCGCCAGCAGAAGCTTTGAGATATGTAGGATAGGAGGAAAAACAATGGCAGCAATAATAGATAAGCAAAAAAAATCTTCAGTTACCAAAAGTAAAGAGCCAATTCTGGTTATCTCTGGATTACATAAACGCTACTCTGAAGGAAAGTCAAATGAGGTTCACGCCATCAGAGGATTAGACCTTGCTGTCAGAAAAGGGGACATGATGGCGATTATGGGACCTTCTGGATGCGGAAAAACCACGCTCTTAAACATGATAGGACACCTGGACCGCCGCTCGGAAGGAAAAATAGTAATTGACGAGATAGACACAGCTACGCTCTCAGACAGCAAGATGACCGCTTTCCGAAGGGATAATATAGGCTTTATTTTCCAGTTGTTCAATCTGTTTCCGTTCCTGTCTGCTGTCGAGAATGTGGAAACTCCGCTGTTACTGAAAGGAGTGAAAGCGGGTGTGGCTCGAGAACAGGCGAAAATGCTTCTAAGAGAAGTGGGTATGGGCGATAGGCTGTATCATCTGCCTTTGGAGCTTTCAGGGGGTCAACAACCAAGGGTTGCTGTTGCTCGTGCCCTCATCAATCAACCATCAATCATTCTCGGCGATGAGCCTACGGGTGACTTGGATTCTACAACAAGCGCTGACGTCATGAACCTTTTCCGCCGAATCAACAGAATTAACCGACAAACCCTTGTGCTAGTAACCCATAACCGATGGATCGCCGAGCAATGCGACTACATAGTCCATATGACTGATGGAAAAATCTCCGGTGTTGAACAGGGACCATTCACAAACAAGGAGGACATCTAATGCGAGTCTACACTGCGGGGCTAATAGACAAATCACTGCGACCAACCAATGCTAAGTTACAGAAGAAGCTGGTTTCTGATTGCAGAAAGATTCTGCGAGTCTCCAGCAAAGCCATGTCCAGTCAAGAACTGAATTCGTTCATAGTTTTGTCTGGAGAAAAAAACGGCGTTGTGGACCAGAAAGCCATTAAAGAAATCGAAACAGGAAGCCTTTACAGTCGTTTCAGGAAATATTACGCATATAACGAGTCTAGATTACGGCAGCATCTTAGAAATAATCAGGAATTGCGGGAAACAGCAAAGATTGTTAAGGAGTTCATTAAAGAGGTTGATCCGAATCTCGTAAAACTTTTTGATTCCCAACTGAAGAAGATAATCAAGGAGTTGCCAGCCAGCTACCGCGAAATCCAGTTGAAGAGCTATGTGGCGTTATGGGATTTCGTGGAGAACAATCAATACCGTTTTTTCCTTTCAGGATTTGATTCTCCTGTATTCACTGGCTCAACCACTGAAAATCAGATAAACGTAGGAGAATTAGTTGACAAGCTGCTTATGGCAAACTTTTTCGGGATCTTTTTGAAGCCAACAATCACCCGTCTAAAAGAATTGGACCGTGTACTTGAAAGACTAAAACTGGGAGTAGAAGGAACACATTATAGAACCACAAATCCGAAACTGCAGAAAAAACTGGAACTGTTCTTCCGGATTTTAGCCGCGAAACTCAGCGCCTTACAGGACATAGACCGTTTACTCTCCAGAATATTCGATTTATTTAATGTTCCACGAGTTTCGCTCACCCAGTATCATTTCAAGAATGATTCTCTAGAATTCAACAAAGCCCTCGCAGAGTTGACGTCAGAAATCGAGTATGGAAAAGCGTTGCTTCTTGAAGTCCACAACAAACTGCAGCAGTGCCAAATTCATCTTCGGGACTATTTAGATGAACACAAAAACGGAATCAAAGCAATAGATTCTGTTGACACCTTCAAACATGCTCTGTTGCCAATGGCAGAATTAAGCACTGACCTGTTTGTTGAAGCAGAACTCCTGAAGATGTGGTCAGACTTTTTCGGATCCGACATCCCATATTTTAGCTTTAACAAGCAACTCTTCAACACACAGAACATTGAAGTAGCCGACGTAACGGACGACATCATCATCGCTGTGCGAGGATTATCCAAGGACTACAACCTTGGACGAACAACCGTTTATGCTCTCCGGGGCGTAAACCTTGACATCAAAGATGGAGAATTCGTTGCAATTATGGGAAACTCTGGGGCAGGAAAAACAACTCTGCTAAACTGCATGGCAGGTCTTGACAGCCCAGATTACGGTGTAGTTCTGTTTCGCGGAGAAAATCTCCACAAAATGGATGATTCCACAAAATCAAAGGCTAGATTGTTAGAGATGGGTTTCATATTCCAAAGTTATGCTCTATTGCCTCACTTCAGCACCCGCGAGAACATAGCCCTGCCAGCAGATTTAGCCGGATTAAGCAAAGAATTGAAAGAGCGCATAGAAAATCTCCTAAAAGATGTCGGACTCGATAATCAAGCTAAACAGCATCCCGCCACATTGAGTGGTGGGCAGATGCAGCGTGTAGCTATTGCCCGCGCATTAACTAACAGTCCCGCTGTAATATTCGCCGACGAACCAACTGGAGATTTGGATTCCGCAACTGGGGAACAAGTCATGGATTTACTCAAAAAATTCCATGAAGAAACAAAAACCACAATCATCATCATCACCCACGAGCAAAACATCGCCGAGTATGCGGAAAGGCAAATCGCGATAGAGGACGGCGTAATCGCCCAGAGCCAATAAACCAGATAATTCTCACGAATTAGATGTTCGAAGTGATCGCATTCTACCGCATGTATTTCAGTTTGAGTTTGAAATCCTGTAGTGTTGACCGAAAGTCGTTTCTTATGAAGCCCTTGTTAACAAGTTCGAAATCTCTTACGCGCCTCTTGGACTGAAACGTGAGCCGCTTCTTCCATATTTCAGGCAAATCTTTAATCGGAGTTATCAGCCCCCTCAGAGTTGCCTTAGCCTCCTCATGCTTCTTCACAACAAAAAAACCAAGAGAAACCATGAAAGTGAAAAAAGTCAAAACCGAAAATCTCCACCAGACGTTCCTGAGCTCATAATTCTTGAGCACCGTATACAACCGATTTTTGGAAGAATAATAAAGCATCCGCCCGCTTACCCCCCTTAGAACGCCGCCGCGATGAATCACCACGGCAGATGGAACAAAGAGTATCCGGTGTCCCAGCAGCCTCACTCGGAGGGAGAGGTCGGTGTCATCATCGTATATGAAGTAATCGGCGTCAAAGCCTCCAGCTTGATTGAAAACCTCGCGTCGAACAATGCAACAGCCCGCAGACGCTGCCAAAACCTCGAAATTCTGTTTAAGCCTCTCTTCTTTTGAGCCGTAGTTTGCAGCCCATGTTCCTAAAGCGTCAACAGCCACACAAACATAGTCTAAGCAACGTTTGTCTTCCGCTAACACAATTTTAGCCTGCGCCAACCCGACAGAGCCATCGTTCTCCATGACTTTAACCAGTTCCCAGAGCCAATCTTCAGCCTCGAATTCTATGTCACTATCCAAAAAAACAATGTATCGTCCCTTAGTCATTCTCGCGCCAATGTTGCAGCCCTCAGCATGCCCCACATTTTCACGGTTTTTAACAATTTTTATGCGAGAATCTGAACCGAAAGAAGCTTCTATCTCATCTACGCTTCCGTCTGTGGAAGCGTTATCGACAACAGTGATGTCATAGTTTGGGTAATTTGTATTCAAAAGAGTGAACAAACATTGCCTCAAAAACTCTTGTCCATTAAAGTTCACGATTACAATAGAGACAGAAGGACAGCTCGCACTCTTTCCAGACAAATACCCCACACCACATAACCAAAGCTTAATAGGTTCCAGCACGTTTTCTCGGCTCATAAAGATTATTTTGGCTAACTTAAGCCTTTTTTGGCGCAAACAATAAATCATTTCGAGTCAAAGTTACGACAGGAAAAAGATGCGATTCTAATGGATGACCCCAAAACCTCGCCCTCAGTCACTGTTGTGGTTCCTGTACGGAACGGAGAACAGACTATCCAGCCGCTGCTAGAGTCTCTCAAAAAGCTGGACTACGACAGAAACAAAGTAGAGGTGATTGTAGTTGACGGAAACTCCACAGACAAAACTCAGGAAATAGTCAAAAAATACCCCGTCAATCTGGTTGTTGAGAAAAAGAAAGGACTAAACTTGGCAAGAAATATAGGAATAAAATGCAGCAACGGCGAAATCATTGCCTTCACCGACTCCGACTGCATAGTGCCTCCCAACTGGATAACAAAAATCGTCGAAAACTTCAAAGACCCAACAGTCAGTTGCGTGGGCGGAAGCGCAAAAGCTCTTGACAGCGATTTCGTATCCCAATACGCCGACAACAGCATCGTACGGTTGATGCCCTTCTTTACGAAACGGGAAGAACTCGAAAAGGTGAAACCGTTCTTCCGCCATCCCGCAGGATGCAACATGGCTTTCAGACGAAAAGTCGCAGAAGAGGTCGGGTACTTTGACGAAAACATCCAGTTCGGCTTTGACGAGGTTGAGTTTGCGGACAGAGTGTGCAGGGCGGGCTACAAGATGGTTCTGGACCCCGACGTTTTGGTCTGGCACAAGCACAGATCGACTCTTAAAGAATTTTTGAAACAAAACTTTCAGTACGGCAAAGGAAGCGGATTGGTGTTTAAAAGGAACAGGCTGAAGGATGCGGTTTCTAAGTGGTCTTTTCTGAGTATAACGGGGTTCATAAGTTGGCTGGTGATAGTTGGGTCGTTGACGTTTCTAACTTTCACTTCCACTTCCAGTCTTTTCCTATGGCTACTGTTCGGATTCACTGGCTTGCCCTTAATTATATTGGCGACAGTATATGCATATAGGGCACTGCACAACAAAAAGTTCGCCAGAATCGTTGTATACCCCTTTATTGACCTCTTCAGAGTTCTCTCCTTCTGCTTTGGGCAACTTTCTCAACTCTTCAAAAAAACTCAAAAACAAACAACATAAACGCCAGAATATAGCCCAAAACATCGGCGCTTCAGTCGGTGAAAAAAGTATTTCGGATTCCCTAACATATCAGATCTCGCAATTTTTCTTAAATTACCTGCAGCCCATTTTCCATTGTTCAAGGAGAGGGAAGCCTAATTTGGATTTCGCGTCTGGCGATGACTATGTCTACAGCATGTTCGAAGCCGTAGTTGATATTGTACATGGGAAGAAACGCGAGAAACTCCAGTTCGCCAAATGCCCGAAATGTGGTCGTTTAAACCCTTTCAGACCGAAATCCAAGGGCATACAGTTCACGGCTATGCGCTGCAGTAATTGTGAGAGCATAATTTCTTTTGGTGTGAGAGGAATGGATTCTCACATCAGCGAACTCGCCGAAATCTTTTGTGAAAACTGTGAAGACGATTGCAGAAAATGCCCAATCAACAAATTAGCCAATGAGCAGAGTCGTGTAAAACGCGCTAAATTGGGTAAAAGAGCACCTTAACCACTAGTTAACGAAGGAACAAATAGGGTTCCACAAAAGCTGTTTTGTTTCGAACAGAAACCCTATTGTACATACCAAAATGGGTTACTGAAAAAAGGAAATGAAAAGAAGAAGGTAGTTTAGTATCTTCTTCGCTGGTATCCGCCGCTTCTTCCGCCGCCTCTATCGCCGTATCCGCCGCCGCTTCTGCCGCCATAGCCGCCGCTTCTACCGCCATATCCGCCTCTGCTGCCGCCTCTGGAGAAACGTCTCTCTTGTTCGTATCGTTTGTCTGAAAGATTGTTCTCTGTGTTGACTTCCGCGATTGGCGAATCTTCTACAACTTCGTAACTGCCGTATTTGCCTACATTCAGTCGCATGTTTCCTCTGAAGAGGTTTATGTAACCATTAGTGATGCTCAAAGTGGCTCCGTCGTTTAGTGCGTCTATTTTGTCGTCCCATAGGGTCATGTTTATGGACGCAGTCTCGTCTCCAACCAAAGCATCTGTGACTCTGCGCACAGAATAATCTCTTCCAGTGACGCTCCTGATCTCACCCTTAGAAACTACTTTCACGATGATGTTGACGCCTCTCGAATTGGGAGTAAGCGCTTCTACTTTTACCAGCTCTTCGCTTTCAGAAGGTTCTTCATCTGACATTTAATCTACTTCCGATTTACATGCTCATTGAATAGAAGCGGTTCTTAAACATTGCGGTTTGGTACTTAGACTGTAATGTGCTAAAAAAGAAATCTCTGCATCAAGCTGAAAATAAAAAAGTATACAGGGTATACGACATCCACTCATGATTTATAAGTTCCCCGCTGCAACTCTTTACTGAACGGTGGTTTTATGGGTAGGCAAAGAAACTTCCGAGAGCGGGCGTCATCCGTTCCCCTAGAGAAGATTGACGATTATAGCTGGCGCATACCCACAAGCTACAAGTCAGGTATGCGCGTTCCTGGCATTATCTTTGCCGACGAGCAACTCATAGAAAAAATTAAAACAGACCGAACACTCGATCAATGTGTCAACGTCGCCCACCTGCCAGGCATTTACAAGTATGCGATCACTTTACCTGACGGTCACGAAGGATACGGTTTTCCCATCGGAGGCGTCGCCGCCACAGACTATGAGGAGGGCGTGTTAAGCCCGGGGGGAGTAGGATACGACATCAACTGTGGAGTCCGTCTTTTAACCACAAACCTTTCTGAAAGCGATGTTAGACCACACCTTGCCGCCCTAACCAATACCATATTCAGAAACGTTCCCAGCGGGCTCGGCAGCAGCCGCAAAGACTTCCGCCTGAGCACACATGAACTTGAACAGCTAATCACTGAGGGCGTACCTTGGGCAGTGAAAAAGGGGATGGCTCGACCCGAGGACGTCAAGCACTGCGAGGAAGAGGGACATATGGAAAGCGCCAACCCCGACAAGGTTTCGTCCAGAGCCAAACAACGAGGGCTTCCCCAAAGCGGCACCCTAGGCTCAGGAAACCACTTTCTGGAAATCGGAAAGGTTGACAAAATCTACGACAAAAAAGTAGCTAAAACCTTCGGCGTCACCCATGAGGGGCAGGTCACAGTTATGATTCACTGCGGTTCCCGCGGATTCGGACACCAAACCTGCTCGGACTATCTCCGCATCATGGAACGAGCCGTCCAAAAATACAATATATCCATACCTGATCGAGAGCTGGCATGCGCACCATCCACAAGCGATGAGGCACAGGACTACTATCAAGCTATGGCGTGCGCCGTCAACTACGCCTTCGTTAATCGGCAAGTTATCACCCATTGGGTTCGCCAGAGCTTCGAAGATGTTCTTAAGAGGCCAGCAGAAGATTTTGGCTTAGATTTGGTCTACGACGTTGCCCATAACATTGCGAAAATCGAGGAGCACACCGTAGATGGGAAGCGAATCAAAGTTTTTACGCACAGAAAAGGGGCAACACGCTGTTTCCCGCCTGGACACAAGGATGTTCCAGCTGACTACCGATCCGTGGGGCAGCCGGTGATTATACCGGGAAGCATGGGCACGGCTTCGTGGCTGCTGGTGGGAACGCATAAGGCTATGGAGCTTTCTTTTGGTTCCACTGCTCACGGAGCTGGACGCATGATGAGCAGATCGGCTGCTAAACGTAGGTTCTGGGGCGGAGACGTGAAAAGAGGTTTGGAGGGTCGAGGAATCGTTGTCCGAGCCGCCAGTTCCGTTGTTTTGGCTGAGGAGGCTGACCCTGCATACAAGAATGTGGACAATGTTGTGGAAGTAAGCGATAAAGCTGGAATTGCAACCCGCGTTGTTCGGTTGGTTCCGCTGGGAGTCGTAAAAGGCTAACCGCAGCAAAAAAATGTCAGTGTTGCTGTTGTGTTCTCAGGAAATGGAACAGGTATTCCTGCGCGTAACCAGCGTATCTTCCGAAATATTCTCTTCCAAAGGAGCCGATTGTCTCATATTCCTTTGGCGTGAGTGAGCCTTTGCTGGCAACCCGCTTAATGAACGACTGGTCGAAGTGGCTTGCATACAAGTTTGTGGCTGCCCGTTTCATCCACACATCTATAGGAAACGCCTCCAGTTTCTCTAATGAGAAGAGAAGAACGCAGTCAGCAACTTTCGGTCCCACCCCAGGCAAACCCAGAATTTCTCGCTTAGCCGCTCCATAATCCATGCTCCTTAATGACTCTAGGGAGAATTCTCCGCTGTCAACTTGTTTTGCGGTTTCTAATGCTCGTTCAGCCCTGAATCCTAACCCGCAGCTTCGCATTTCTTTGGGGCAGGCTTGGGCTAGGGTGCTTGGCTTCGGGAAGGTGTAGAAGTCGTAGCCGTCAAGGGTTAACTTTTCTCCGAACTGCATGGAGATGCTGTTGACCATTTTTTTGATGGCTGGTATGCTCTTGTATGTGGCGCAGATGTAGGAGATGAGGCACTCCCACGGTTCTTGTCGGATTAGTCTCAGTCCGCAGAAAAGGTTGATTGCCTTTCTCATGTGCTCGTCTTTGCTTATTTGGGACAGAATAGACGGCAAGTCATCGTCTAATCTTAGGTAATTCTCGACAAAACCTTGATTCGGGGGTTCCGGAAAAACCTGGAAAATCAGCCGTTCGCCGCTCTGTTTTATCTTAACAACTCGGTCTGCAACGACGCCATACCACCAGTCACCCAGCTTCTGCCATCTGAAAAGCTGACCGCAATCTAAGGTGTGCTCTAAACTGAAGGGAACCGTTGACCTGTCCAGCTTAATCTCCATGGATTTGTTCCTCGGCACTTTGGTTACGTCTGCAGGAAAGGGTTGTGCCGTTTTTCGTTGCCTATAGTGGTAGGCGGTCCGTGCCCACAATACACCTTGAGGCTGTCGGGCAGAGGCAAAAGTTTGGTTTTAATAGACCGCATCAGCTCCTCATACGATCCGCCAGCAAAGTCTGTTCTGCCCACTGAACCTGCGAAGAGAGCGTCTCCAGTGAAAACAACGTTGTCGCCTAGGAGGGATATGCCGTCTGGTGTGTGTCCCGGGGTGTGGAGAACCACAAGCTTGAGGGTGCCCACCTGAATGACTTCTCCGTCGCGGAGTTTCCTGTCTGCCTGCACATGTTCCGGGTTGCTTTCGTGGATGAGGATTGGGGCGCCCGTTGCCTCTTTCATTAGGGCGTTTCCGGCTACGTGGTCGGGGTGACCGTGGGTGTTGAT
The DNA here is from genome assembly GCA_964455275.1 of uncultured Candidatus Bathyarchaeia archaeon. GTDB lineage: Archaea > Thermoproteota > Bathyarchaeia > Bathyarchaeales > Bathyarchaeaceae > Bathyarchaeum. Next base: position 13,733 of record CAYVVO010000200.1, read on the forward strand.
GATGCATTTGACGTGTAAACTGTTCTGTTTTATGAAATCCATGATCGGCTCAGCCTCTGCTTTGCTTTCCATGCCCGGGTCAATCACAGCCGCTTCTCTGGTTTCTTCGCAGCCTACAACATAGCAGTTCGTGGATAGCCACCCAACCGCGAAACTTTTCATGATCATCAACATTCCTCACCTGAAACTTGTGTGTCTATCCAAAAGAGAACCAAACTATAAAACCTATCCAAAAAATAGCTTCCAACAATCTTTTAGTTTACTAACGCCAGTGTGAACTTTTTTTGGAAAGTTGTGCTGTGCAGAAAAATTTCAGAAAAAAGTTGTTTTTCAACAATCTTCTGTTATTAGGAGTCTAATATGTGTAAAGTTCGTGTGAATAAGTTAGGGTTGTTTGATTTTTACGGTTTCAGTTTTGTTGGTTTACTCTGTTTATGGCTCTGTAGAGGAAGTTATTAATTACTAACCAGTGGGGTTAAATTTGAAGTCCAAACCCAAAATAGCTGAATGCCCGCGCACCTTCTCAATAGAAACCGTAATCGTGTGAGCGTTTAAGCTTCTTTTTGGATATTATGGTGGTTAGGGTTGCTAAGCTTAGTAGTGAAAGCATAATCAGTGAAGAGAATTCAGGTATTACGGTTGTAGCCGTAATCTCTATCGTGTGAGTGCTGTGTTCATACGTTATGCTGAATAAATAATGGGTGCCATTATGTGTTCCAGTGTAGTCTACATTTTTGATTAACAGGGCGCCGTCTCTGTAAATTGAGAAGTCGCCTGACATCAATTCTGATGGGATGGTGACATTACATAAACCTGCTGTTCCAGAGGCTCCGTCAACATGGAATCTGATTGCTGTTCCGTTGAAAACGAACTCTGACACACTTGAATTGCTCAACGTTTCAACGACGTAAGTGCTGGTTTCCACAGTCACATTATGATTGATTGCTTCGAATGATGTGCCATCACCGTTGCCTCCTGGAGGAACTTCTTCGAATATTGCCCATGCTACCATGTTTTCGGTCATTGTGAGATACCACGGGTTACTTGTCCCTCCAAGTCCAAAAACCCAACTATCAAATGCCCATCCTGAAGCCGGAACCGCTGTGATGTTAGCCACTTCTCCTGAAGCGAATCCTACAGTGTCTCCCGTGCGTAATGTCTCGTTCACATAGACTTCTCCGCTTCCAACTGGCTGGACAACACCAAGGTAGTAGTTCGTAACGACTAGACCCGCAGTCACATTAAACGGTGTGCCCCCAGACTCACTTTCACCGTCGTTGACTACAATCCAGTGCTCTCCGTTGACTGCCGAAGGAATTGTTACCTCCATCTCATACGCGCCGGTGTGATCTGCACTTGTGGAATTCAGCACTATGCTAGACCGGTTGTCCCAGTATGCGGTTACAATTGCAAACTTAGCGGCGCCTCCGGCACCCGCCGAAACCGTCACCGTTGTACCCGGAGGTCCAGAAGTTGGATCAAGCGTTGGTGCTAAGGTGATTTCTGCACTTGCCACTGGCAAAGCCGCCAGTATTGTTGATATTGCCAGTATCGCTATCGTTAGAGTTGTTGTCAGTTTTTTATTCAATGCTAACATACTCTATCTAATCAGATATATTGAAATGAGCGCCTATTATGGTTTATGAAATTCTCTCTTTCAGCGTTGACATGACGATGCACGCGCAACACAAAAAGTAAACCCTGAACCAACCAGTCCTTTTCTGTAAGCTAAAAAGAGGGCAACCCCCTGCTGAGACGGGAAAAAGATGTGAGGTTAACCCGCTAGTTTTTGGGTTTGGGGTTAAATTTTAAGGCACACGTTTTCCCATATTACTGTGGGGTGAAGGATGGGTCAGCAGTGGGAAGGACTGATTCAGAAACTGGTTAGAAGCGGTATTCTCAGGTCGCCTCATGTTATCAGGGCGTTGCGTCAGGTGCCTCGGGAACCGTTTCTTCCCGAAAACGTGAAAGCCAGTGCAGCAATGGACTGTCCGCTTCCTATAGGTTCAGGGCAAACAGCCTCCGCGCCCCACATGGTTTCCATAATGGATGAAGCCCTTGAGCTGGAAGTGGGACACAAAGTCCTAGAGGTGGGTGCAGGTTCAGGCTGGCACGCCGCCACCATAGCCGAGCTAGTGGCTCCCTCAGATGTGCCTAAGGAAGAGTGGGGACACATCTACACAATAGAGAGAATAGCCGAGTTAGCTGCATTCGCCAACCAAAACCTCGCCAACACTGGGTATGGAGACAGAGTCACCGTAATCCATCAGGACGGAACATTGGGATACCCCGAAAAGGCTCCATACGACCGTATCCTAGTTGCGGCGGCTGGTCCAGAAGTGCCCAAACCACTGGTTGAACAGCTAAAAAAAGGGGGAATCCTTCTTGTTCCCGTGGGCAGAGCCCAGTTCTACCAAAACTTAGTTCGCATCAGAAAAAAGGACGGAAAAACCGTTGAGGAAAACTTGGGAGGAGTCGCCTTCGTGCCTCTAATCGGCAAGCACGGCTTCGAACCGTAACCATGCTCTAGCCGAACCACGACTCAAGAGTTGTTTTGCTTTTCGCCTCTTTCAGTCCCTCAGTCATCTTACCGAGGGCCTTACGCACCCTATCCTCAGAAAAGTCTCTTTCGCGGCAAAGAAACTCTACCACACCATCAACGTCAGGTTCTCTCCAATCTAGCCTGTACTCGTCCGTAACTTTTGGGTTAAGAAAGATTTCCCGTATTCTCTTTGGCTCAACCGGAAACTCAGCATCTTCCAGCTCAGTCACAGCCTCCTCGATGCTTCCATGCTTTTTTATCAGTTTCAGAGCGGTCTTTGGTCCTATGCCCTTCACGCCGTCAGGATTGAAGTCTGTTCCCACAAGAATGGCAACGTCTATGAGTTGCTGGCGGGTGAGCTCCAGCTCTTTGAGAACCTGATCTAGCTTCATTATTTCAGGTACAACTTCAACGTAAACATGTTTTCTCGGAATCTTACGTCTGCCGCTTATGGTCATGTTTCTCACCAGAGCAGTTGCGCCGAAGAGAAGACTGTCATAGTCTTGGCTGCCGCAGTAATCAGTGGCTCCCTTCCTTGTTAGGTAAGCAGCTTGGGCTTCGCCTTCGGACGGTGCTTGAATCCATGGCACCCCCAACTCGGTGAGAAGCCGCTTCGAATCCTCGGGCATGTAGTCCTTGAGTTTAGAAGTCATCTGAGCATAGCTTCGAGCCTTCTCCACTTTTCCCTCTTTCATGGCTCGTTCATACTTGACGAGAGCCTCAGCCTTGACTTTGGTTCGGCGTTTAATTTCCGCCTCTTTTAGTGCTGGTGGAACCCCGTCAAAAACGTAGGCAACCTTGATTCCCATCTCCACTAGGTTAACTGTTCGGTAGAGCAAGCCACTCAGATGACTGGTTATCCTGCCTGACCGGTCCTTTAATGGTGTTCCGTCTGGCTGGCGGATGATTGCCAGAAACTGGTAAAGAGAGTTGTATGCATCGATGGCTACAGATTTTCCGCTCAGGCTCTTGAAATCAACCTTTGTTTTAGGTATCAACACTCTCAAATTTACACCCAAAGTTCTGCACCACCAGATACTGGTTGAAGACTGACCCGCGAAGAGGCTAGAGGGCGGTCTCAGCTTCGCTTGGTTAATTCAACTCTTCTTTTCCCTTTGGTGTGGGCTGACACATAGATTATTCCTCCAATTTCCATTCTCATCAGAGTTTTGTTCAGTTCGCTGAATCCTACGCCTTCATGAGTTCCCTTCACCAAATCGTACAACTCAACATCAGTCATTGGTCCCTTCCTTTCCAGAAACTCCTTTATCTGCGTATAGAGGGGATGAGATTTCCAAGTTTTCATCGCCATTTCTTTTAACTCCTGAAATATGTTACTACGCCACCGGCGTCGTGGGCTTCTTCAACTGTCGAACATGCTTCATGAATCCCTTGTACCAACTCTCCATGTTCGGCATTATAGAAGGTCCAATCTTTTCGATGGCTTTCTTGAAGTCACTGGCAGTAACTTCCTTGGCTTCAATGTCCATCCGCAGGGCATACAGTCCAGCCTCTCTACAAAACGCCTCGATGTCCGCTCCAGAATACTTCTTCGTTATGGTAACCAACTGGGTTAGATCCACATCTTTTGCCAGCGGCATGTTCTTTGTGTAGATTTTGAAGATTTCCATCCTACTCTCGTTGTCGGGTTCCGGAACGTAAATCAGGCGGTCAAACCTTCCCGGTCGAAGAATCGCAGGGTCAATTATGTCCGGTCTGTTTGTTGCAGCGATTATAACAACATCCTCCAAAGAGACAAGCCCATCCATCTCAGTTAATAGCTGGCTGATAACCCGCTCTGTAACTCCACTATCAGAGTAACCCATCCCTCTTCCAGGAACCAAAGACTCAAACTCGTCAAAGAATATCACAGACGGCGAAGCCATCCTCGCCTTCCTGAAAACCTCGCGAATAGCCTTCTCCGATTCGCCTACCCACTTAGAAAACACTTCCGGACCCTTTATGGTTATGAAGTTCGCCTCGCTTTCTGTAGCCACTCCCCTAGCAAGCAGGGTCTTTCCACACCCCGGAGGTCCATAAAGCAGAATACCCTTTGGGGGACGTATACCCATCCGAGTGAAAGTGTCTGGGTTCTTGAGGGGCCACTCCACAGCCTCTATGAGATCCTCTTTCACTTCCCCCAAACCGCCTATATCCGTCCATTTAACATTAGGCACTTCTATGTACACTTCTCTCATGGCTGTCGGCGTGATCTCCCGATAGGCGTTCAGGAAGTCTTCCATTCGAACCTCCATTTTCTCCAGAACACTGGGGGGGATACGCTCGTCCTCCAAATTTATTTCAGGCAAGTATCTGCGCAATGCTTTCATTGCAGTTTCACGACCCAGAGCGGACAAGTCTGCTCCTGTGTAACCGTGAGACATCTTGGCGAGCTTCTCCAAGTCAACATCTTCTTTCAGCGGCATTCCCCTGGTGTGAATCTGTATGATTTCGTATCGCCCTTTTTTGTCTGGTACGCCAATCTCGATTTCCCGGTCGAAACGTCCCGGTCGTCTCAAAGCTGGGTCAAGGGCTTCAGGTCTGTTTGTGGCGCCTATAACTATCAGATATCCTCTTCCCGAAAGTCCATCCATCAAAGCGAGAAGCTGAGCCACAACCCGTCTCTCCACCTCTCCAGTCACCTCTTCTCTTTTAGGCGCGATGGCGTCAAGCTCGTCGATGAAGACGATGCTGGGGGCGTTCTTCTGAGCCTGCTGGAACATCTCGCGGAGTCTGGCCTCTGACTCGCCGTAAAATTTGCTCATTATCTCTGGACCGTTTATTGAGTAAAAGTTAGCTTCTGATTCGTTTGCAACTGCCCGGGCTAGCAGGGTTTTTCCGCATCCAGGCGGACCATGTAACAGTACTCCTTTTGGGGGGTCTATTCCAAGCCTTTGGAAGAGTTCTGGGTGCCGTAGCGGCAGTTCAACCATTTCTCGAATCCGCTGTATTTCCTCGTGGAGTCCTCCTATGTCCTCGTAGGTGGTGCGGGGCAGACCCTTGGTTTCAGGAGCTGGTTCAGCTAGGATTTGGACGGTTGTGACGTGGCTGATTCTTACGATTCCGTGGGGACGGGATTTAGTTACTCTGAATGGTATGGCGTGGCCTAGCATCATGACGAGGGTGGTGTCTCCCTCCACGAAGGTTCTTTCCATAAGCCTGTTCTTCACGAAGTTTGTGAAGTCGTCATCTACGTTCAGTTTCATGTCTATGGGAGCCAGAACCACGGTTGAGGCGTTGGTTACATTTGCTGGGCGAATTACAACTAGTTCGTGCATTGCCACTCCCGCGTTTTTGCGGGTGAATCCGTCGATTCGGATGATTTCTCTGTTTTGGTCTTCAGAGTATGCTGGCCAAGCTATGGCAGCGGTGCTTCTTTTTCCAACAATTTCGATTACGTCGCCCGCTGAGATGCCTAATTTTTTCATGGTCTGCTGGTCGATTCGGGCGATTCCTCGGTAAACGTCACGCTGTCTAGCGTCTTCTACTCTAAGCTGGGCTTCGCTCATTTGCTTTCCTTCCTTTATGTGTGATCGTGAAGTTCCACGTTTTTCGAAGGATGCTATTCATATATAAGCTTTGACGAAACTAGAGCCTAGTTACTCCTAATGTCTGTATTTGACCGACTTCTTTAATGTCAGTCATTCGTTTTTCTGTTTCTTCCAAAATTCCGTCTTTTTCAGGTAGAACCATGTTAACTTTCAGTGCACAGAGACCGAAAGCTATGGGCTCTTCAGCGAAGCGTTGAATCGAAGCGATATCTGCTAGTTGCTTCTTGATTTTTTCTTTCAACACTTCAAGGTCTACTGTTGATTCTGACGGAAGAATCTTGTAAGCAATCACTATTTTTCCCATTGTTTTTTCTCCTAAAGTCTTGTCAACATATTTCTGTCACATTACGAAGGGGGTCACTGCACTTTTTGTAATGTGAACTAGCATGCTAGAAGAAAAGCTAACCTATTAACCTTACTATGCAGTGTTTTGAGACAACAACTTCAAAAAGTTCACTTACACAGGTGACACTTTCATTTTCTACTTTTCATTCTCTATCTTATTGGTGGTTTTTGGTTTCTGCTTTTTTCTTTTTATCTTTGAAATGTGGGCAAGCGTTTCCTTTAGGGTTCACCGTAATATGATAGAATTTGCAACGTCCATTCTCGAAGTTAGCGCATTCCTCATGTTTGTGTTTCATAAAATCGGTTGTCGGAAATTTACGCCGCAGTCGTTGCATGATTCTCTGTAGTGGATTCATTCTTGGCACCTTTCCATGTACTTGTGACTATAGCCAAACTCTTCAATATTTTGTTGGTCTTCTCTTGAGATTAAGTGGACGCTGGCTATTGCCGAACATCCAATAATCGCAAACAGCCAATTGTGTTGTGTGCGTGCCTTTGGGTTTTTCGAAATTTAGTGTGCAGATAGGTAGTCGTGTATTGATTTGGCTGCTTTCCTTCCCTCTCCTAATGCCTGAATAACTGTTGCTCCGCCACTTATGGCGTCGCCGCCAGCATAGACGCCTCCAATATTCTCCAAGTTCTCGTCAACCTCAATTATTCCCCGCGATGTGGTCTTCAACTCTGGCACAGTTCTCAGAAACAGCCGGTTAGGTTTTGTACCGATAGCCTCTACAACAGTGTCTAACTCCATGGTGAACTCGCTTCCCTCTATCTTCTCTGGCCTTGGTCTACCGCTTTTATCTGGTTCTCCAAGCTTCATTTTCACAAGTTCAATTCCCGTGACCCAGCCGTTTTCTTCCAGTATTTTCGTTGGGGCAACCAATTCCATGAAATGAATTCCCTCTTCCAGAGCGTGCCGCAGCTCTTCCTCTCTCGCTGGCGAATGCTCCTTGGTTCGTCTATAAATGATGTATACTTCAGCTCCGTTTCTTAGTGCGCTTCTGGCAGAATCCATTGCTACGTTGCCGGCGCCGATTACTCCCACCCGTTTCCCAACGAACAGAGGCGTATCATATTCTGGATTGTATGCTTTCATCAAATTTGTTCTGATCAGGAATTCGTTAGCTGAGTAGACTCCGTTGAGTTCTTCACCTTCTATGCCCACGAAGAAGGGAGCCCCCGCTCCTGTGCCAATGTAAATTGCGTCGTACTCGTCCCGTAATTCGTCGAATGACACGTTCTGGCCTATAATGTGGTTAAGCCTTATGTCCACTCCAATTTCTTTCAGATAAGAAAGCTCCTCATCCACAACTTTTTTGGGCAACCGGAACTCGGGGATTCCATACTGGAGAACTCCACCAGCCTTGTGAAGAGCCTCGAAAACGGTTACCTTATAACCATATTTCCTTAAGTCAACTGCGCAGCTGATACCGGTTGGACCTGAACCAATCACAGCAACTTTTTGGGCTTTCTCTTTGATTGCAAACTCTTCTCTGACTCCCTTTTTCCTCGCCCAGTCTCCGAGAAACGCTTCTAATTTGCCTATGTTTATGGGGTCTCCCGCTTTTCCCATGGTGCATGCTCCCTCACACTGGTTCTCTTGGGGGCAAACGCGTCCAGCGATGGCGGGAATAGGATTATCCTGTTTGATCTTCAAGAAGGCTTCCTTGAAGTTTCCTTTTGCCAGTTCTTTTATGAATGCGTTTACGTCTACGTTAACTGGGCAGTTTTTTGTGCATGGAGAATCTTTGCATTGGAGGCAGCGTTTTGCTTCATTGATTGCCTGTTCTTCGCTGTAGCCTAATGGAACCTCGTTGAATGTTTTTGTTCTCTTTTCAACGGAAAGCTCTGGCATTGGAACTCGATTTTTTATTAGCTTCACCATCTCTATCACCTCGTTTTATTGTAGTTTTCTAAGTCAGTTTCTTCCTCTTTTTTGAACATTTTCACCCTGTTCAGAAGCTCCTTGAAGTTTACCTTATGGGCGTCAAACATTGGACCGTCGATACAGGCTAACTTCATTTCTCCATCAATAAACACGCGGCACGATCCACACATTCCAGTCGCGTCAACCATAATGGGACGTAACGTGACCATCGCGGGCACATTATAGGCTTTAGTGAGGTCTGCCAGCAGTTCATACTCGCCAGTTCGCCCACCAGCAAAAACCATGTCAATCTTGCCTTGCTTCATCAGCTTTTCCAGAACGTCACGGTAATGACCTTTTACTCCGTAGGAGCCATCCTCAATCGTTATGTAGTATTCGTCGCTTACTCCTCTCAGCTCCTCTTCTAGGTACATCATCTCTTTTGAGGGGAAGGTCTGCATCGAGATAACATGGTTTCCATCCACCTGGCTTAGCGCCTTACATAGGGCATAATTTTCTGCGTGCCCACAAACCAGGTCCGAGCAGACTGCAACGTTGCCATACTTTTTGATCTCAACTGCGTTTCCCATAGGACCAATCACATTCTCGAAGTGGTCTCCCACTTTGCAGGTGTAAAGTTCAACGCTGGTTTTTCCCAGTTTCCTTATGAACATGGTGACGTTGCCGTTCTCAGCCTTTTGCACAGACATCGGTATTCTCTCTCCTTTCGCGTGGGTCATGAGAACCACAAATTGTCCAGGCTGAATTTTTTTGGCTACCATGGGTGCTTTTACCTCCATCAGGTAGTCCTTTGGGTTTAGGTCTTCCTTACGGATAATTTCATGTTTCATTTTTTTATTCGTCCCGTAAACGTCTTTTATGTAGAATTCGAAATATGAACATGGGCACATTAAAAAAGATTTTGCTGTATATACACGTAAAACGATAATCAGTCAGGTTATTGGTTATTTATACAAACTGTACCCAGAATAAAATCCAAAAACCATTCCTTCAATCCACCTCTTTCTGTCTATGTTCAGTTGTGGGCATGGTTAACGGGGAAAAGCTTAATTATACGCTGTGTAAAAAACTACACTGCGACACAAAAATTAATGCTGAAGGTGACCAAACATGGTTAACATAACAAAAAATGCCACAAACACCAAAATCATAGCAATAATGTCAATATTCACAGCCCTATACGCCGTACTCAGAATAATACCCACAATGCCGATGATAGGCGCCTCAGGAGCCTCATTCTCGCTATCGGACATCGTCGCCCCCCTCTACGGAATCATACTTGGACCATACATCGGCGGCTTAAGCGTAATAATCGGCTCATTCATAGCCTTTTTCGGAAAACCGCCAGTCTTCCTGGGTCTGGACTTCCTTCCAGCAACAGTAGCCGCAGTTTCGGTAGGTCTACTCATCAAACGAAAATGGATACCTGTAATCGCACTAAACATTGTTCTGCTTGTAGCCTTTCTCCTACACCCCAACACAAGCATCTTCATTAACATCCCCCTAAGCGACATAACGATTCCACTTCCATTCGCTTGGCTGCACATAGTGGCACTTGTAGTGCTTATTTCGCCTCTGGGGCGTAAAGCAGCCGAGTGGGGCAGCACGCTTACAGCAACAAAAGCTGCAACTGGAATAGCAATCCTGTTTTTCATCGGAACCATGATGCAGCATCTGACTGGAAACCTGCTTTTCGAAACAATAATGGCTCAACCTATCGGCGGAATAGCTGTTACAGCATACCCCGGCATATGGTCAGGCATATTCTTCGTATACCCCATAGAGCGGGCAGCCTTAGTTGTCTTTGGGACAATAATTGGCACACCACTAATAAGAATCCTCAAAACCACTCTGTTACCTGACGAAAACCCTGCAACGTAACTTCAAAAAATCTTTTCAGCCTTTAAACAGTTGGCTGTCCTGAATGTACTCTTTTCCTGTAACTAACGCAATCTCAGCCTTCGCCAGTTCACGCCCCAAGTAGGCGGCGTGGTCAAACCTTGTTATCAGGTTCATTTCCTCTATTTTAGAAAATATGTTCTCGGCAGTTTTGCCTTTTATTATCACGCTTGGTTTATCCTGTTGACTGCAGGGAATGTGAACTGCAACGATGGTTCCGTTATTGTGGTCTACAGCGATTTTGAAGAGCCCCTTTTCATCCATAACTTCGGGTTCAAGATTGTCGGTTGCCGAAATAACAGGTGCCTCTGCTTCTATCTCGCTGTTGTAGGGTTCTCCTCGCAGCCTCTTGTCTTTCAGCACAAGAAGGTTTAAACCAAGGTCTTTGGGAACAGAGCCCCTCTTTTTCGCCAAAAACATCATCTTAGACGCAGTAACCATTTCTTTGACAGTTCCTTTTGCCTTGGGGCTCTTCTCTGTCGCCAACAAGACACTCGCACCCACCTCAGACGATAAACAGGCAAGCACAGCGTTTACTCCCACAGAATCAGCGTCTATCAACTCCGTGAAGTTGCTGGCACCCAAAAACAAGGGAACATCAGGATTCCTTTCCGCAAACACACGAAAAGCAACAAAAGACCTTAGAACATTCGAGGGTTCAACAATCAAATCAGCTAAAACTCTGGTTATTCCCCGCTTTCTGGCTTTTCCGATAATCTCCTCCAGAAACCTCACTCGTTCTTTAACCTCTTTGGGGAAGTGTCCTTCTCGCTGATTTGTTGGAATAGCCACCACAGCCACGTCAGAGGCGAAAGACGCCATCTCTTCAACGTTTCCAGCATCCACACTCAGTATCAGATCAGCGCCAGCGGAAACAGCTTCTCTGGCTTCAACTGGATCAAGCGTGTCAATGCTAACAGGAACGTTCACGGCACCTTTAACGGCTTCAACAGCCCGTCTCGCATCATCGGGTCTAGATTCGCCTGCAATCATGCCAACATCGATAATTGCGGCTCCCAGCTTCACGTAACTCTTCGCCAACCGCCGAATTTCATCAGATGACATCAACGGAGCGTCAACGATTTCAGCCATAACCCGCATCGGAAAATCTTTGCCAAAAGCCAGCTCTTTGATAGCCATGTTGCCGGGATTCTGTAACAAAGTTTCCCAGTTTTTCTCCGCCAGCTCCAACTCTTGCAGCGCCTTTCGCTGAAGCTCCTCTCTAAGCAGGTCGCAGGCAGGTGTCACCGTTGAAAGCTTAACTTTTGCTAGAGAATCCAAAACTGTGGGCAGGTCAGCGGCGTATCTTGGACCCTTAAATGTTGAAATCCCCGTGGCATCTGCGATAACTGAGGCGTCGCCTCTGATTAGTCCCGGAACCAAAATAGCATCAACGCCGTGAATGCCCAGTTTTTGGAGCTGTTTTGCGATGTTTGGCATTTTCAGTAACGCGGCAACCTGAATAGGCAAAGCAAGAACCTCTGTTTCGACGCTGCTTTGTTGGGCATAACGTTTCACGATGTCTTCTGCGAGCAACCCTGTTACTAATAGTGCCTTCAACTTTTGACACCGCCCTTTGGTTTATAGCTTCTCGATTATGGCTTCTATTTGTTGCGGATGCTCCAGAACGGTCACGTTATTCATCAGCCGGAGCCTCTTAACATTCTGGACGTCAACGCTTCTAATCAGCAGCTTCTTCTTTTCCCCATACTTAACAGCGCCAAACGGGCAAGCGGTTACGCACAATCCGCAACCTTGACACAGCACCGAATCGATTCTTGGAACGCCATCCACAATTCGGAAGGCAGAATAAGAGCACACCTCCACAACAGGACACGGATCACATAACCTGCATTTTCTTCGGTCAACACGGTAAGGCAACGTAGTTTCAACGAAACCTTCCTTCTGGTCTGTGGGCACAACATAAACTGGGACCTCACCCTTCTGCGCTTGAGCCACAGCATTCGTCGCCAGAGTGTCAGCTATACCGCACACAATCTTGGCAACGGTGTTTCCGCTCGCAGGCGAAACAACGAGCGCCTGATACAGGTTCATGACTAATCGTCCTGCATGAGAAAAACCGGGTCCCTCTTTGTTTTCGGCTAAAATCTCCTGAAGGTAACCTCCCGGAGATATCTGCTCAAGCTTGCTCCAAAGCCCGTACATCTTCACCACCTGTTCCCCAGCTGAAGACAGGTAGGCTGTAACTGTAACCTTTTTGCTTCTGACCAGCTGGCTCATGACATCAAATGTTTCTTCCAAGAAGTGACCCGCCCCTGTTACTACCCAAGCGATCTGCACAGCCATGTTCACCATCTCCTCCGCAACGACCTCAAATTCAAACGTACTTTATGGTGGCTCCTCTGTTATTTGCGTTGGCAACGAAAACTTGTCCACCATCCATGCCTTGGAGGAATGCTTCAACCTCAGCTCGCAGTTCTTTTGCTTGTGTTTCACCTTGAACTAACCCGTAAACTACGGGTCCCCAAGAGCTCTGGCCTACGCCGTAGGCTCCACAAGTTTTCATGAAATCTATCGCCTCTTTGGCAGTTGAGCTGGAGAATGTTCCCCCCTGAACACCAGCAAAGTATCCGCCGATGACCACCTGAATCTGGGTTAAGGCATCCCCAAAGCTTTCGATGTCACGGTCTACCAGTGCAGGCAACAGTTTCATCATTGTTAACCGGCAGAGTCTGCCAACAACTTCAGCGGGCATCGGAGCCAACCGACCGAACGCATTCTTTTCCTCAGTCCTCGCTAAACCCTTTTTAACTTCTGGAACCGCCACAACAAACTTCCAGTCTTCAGGGAATGGCTGACGGAAAATCAATGGCGAAAAGCTTTCTGAGATAACGGAGTTGTTTTTCATCTTTTTTCCTCCATCAACAACAAATCCGCCC
>CAYVVO010000201.1:0-1764 GCA_964455275.1 uncultured Candidatus Bathyarchaeia archaeon
ATTCGTTTCTTCTTGATGCGAACAACAATTGGTGAGTTCATTCTTCTTTAGCCTCCTCAGCAGCAACATACTTCAATTTTAACGCCTCCTTTTGAAGGGCATAAATCTGTTTGCAGCCGTCAATAGCCATGCTAATGGCATTCTCAAACTCGTCAACTGACAAGTTGCCATCCATCTGCAGCAAGGTTATAGCGTTCAGGTTAGGCATAAAAGCCACGGGCACATCAGCTTCACCAACCTTATCTTCGGTGTCCATAAGGTCAAGCATCAGCTTTCCATCTGCTTTGCCAGCCGCGCAAGCCACAACCAAGTCCCTCATAGGAATTCCAGCGTCAGCCAATGCAAGAGCAGCCGCGGTGATTCCCGCGCATCTTGTTCCCCCATCCGCCTGTAAGATTTCAATGTACACTTGAATGGCTGTTTTGGGGTAGTACTCGAGGAAAATCGCGGGTTCTAAAGCCTCTCGAATCACCTTGGAGAGTTCAACATCTCGTCTTGAAGGCGCCGGAGACTTCCTTTCATCAACCGAGAATGGCGCCATGTGATAGCGGCACTGAATGACAGCACGATCCTGCCGTGCTATGTGCCTTGGATGCGCCTCCTTAGGACCGTAAACGCCCACCAGAATCTTGTTTTTTCCTTGCTCCAGATATGCAGAGCCGTCTGCGTTTGGAATAACTCCAACCTCCAGCTTCACTGGTCTTAACTCGTCCAGTTTTCTTCCATCTAATCTGACGCCCTTTTTATCAATTAATTTTTCAGCTTTTTTAGCTGATTTTTTTTCTGTCTCTTGTTTAGTTTTCTTTTTACTTGCTTTCAACTGCTTTCCTTTCCTTTTTAATCATCTCATTCACTTGATCAGTTAACCCACTCGTATGGGATTCCGCTTCAATCTTGCGAAGAGCCAACACAGCAAGCTGCTCCTCCGTAGGAGACCTGCCGCTGATAAGAATCCAACCGTTTTGACCAATAGTCAACTGACAACCTGTCTCCCGCTTTATCATACCAACCATTGAACCCTGTCTACCGATAACTCTCGGAATCTTGGTGGGAGTAACCTCAAAGAGTTGCCCCCGCATAATCTTCCCTAGACCAGGTTCACGGATAGTCAACTGTGGATCACGGGTTCGGTCATAAGCAACCACCTTCGCGATTATCAGATCGCCCACATCAAAGATGGAAGGCAAATCTGTTGTTTCAGGCTTGAAGGAACGTTCAACAACATCGGATGCTCTAAGCCTAGCAAACTGTGGAGCCTTGATGTCTATAACCCAACCGCCCGGCGTGGTTTCAACAACTTTTCCGATAACCGTGTCTCCGGGAGCGGGAATGTAGAACGCTTTGAGGGCAACGATGTAAACTCGTCTGCCATCATAATCAACAAGTCCAAGGCGGCTTGCATAGATTTTTTCATTTTCTTTATAGGTACTTTCTCCGGGCACGTAATCACCTTCGGCGAGAAGGTCGCCAGGAGCCACAAGCTGTTTTTTCTCATAAAAGATAGGCATATTCAACACCTCAAGAATGTTTTAATTATTTCACCATTTTAGCTTCCATATTTCCTCGGGTCATCTTCCCCAACTTATCCAAGAAAGGCCCATAAAGGCCAGCGGACATCTCCACAACGGCAGACCATGACCCGTCAGCCCGCCACTGTTCCATAGTTATAGTGCCGAAGCCTTTAGCGGTTCCGTAAACTTTGCTGGCGTGCTCGGGGGGTATGTGAACTTCCACTGAAATTTTCTCCATTTTGAGAGGAATAAC
>CAYVVO010000202.1:0-10984 GCA_964455275.1 uncultured Candidatus Bathyarchaeia archaeon
GCACTTTTTGCGCCATTCGGAGCATACGCTGGCATGCTACTCTTCCATCACAAGACCCGCAAGGTCAAGTTCCTTCTGGTCCCAGTCTTCCTGTTCATCCATGTATACGTGATAGTGCATTTTCATCTAATTTGAAGCACATGATTCTTCAACGAACACTACAAACTTTATCATCAAACATACCCAAAAAGTTCTGCCCTCGGCACCACAAAAATTCTAAGGTTAAAGAATTCGTCGAAAAGGCATATTAGAAAAGTGCATCAATAGACGTGGACATTGTAAATTTGTGGCTGCTGCTGGAGTGTTTGTCTGTTGTCAGAAGCTTTTGTAGCCGAATCGAAAAGGGGGGTCACGTGGAGGCAGCCTGTTGTATGTGTAATAGCGACAATCATATGCACGGCTCTTGCCATATGGGCTGTTATCGAGGCTCCTGTAGAGCCTGCACCAGGCGTTTCTGGGCTGTATGTTGCCGCAGCCGTTTTTGTTCCTTTGGCGCTTTGGTTCGGAGTCTGGGGCGTGTTAGCGGGATACCTAAGCTGCGTCCTCATGGCTCTTTACGTCGGTTACACCCTAGATTTTGCTCTTGTTTGGTCGCTGGCAGACCTCTTCGAGGGCTTAATCCCGTTACTGGCGTTCAGAGCCCTAAAAGTTGAGCCGAACTACAGCCTGAAAAAACCCAAAATCACGTATGGCTTAACTGCCCTGCTTGCAGTAACTTTTGTGGTCTCGGCTGTAGCAACAACCCTGACTTTAACAGAAATTTTCGCTGCAACTTTCTTTGTCGGCATAATCATAATGGTTGCGCAGGCGGTTTTGGAAGACAAAAAGACTTGGATTATGTGGATAATCTTCGGCGTATTTGTTGCCGGTCTTGTTTCAGGCTTATTCGGCGTAGGCGCATTGGCTGGATTCGGCGACATTCCCATGACAATATTTCCAACCGTGCTTTTCGGATGGGTTTTCGGCGACATCATTGTCCTGTCAACAATCGGAACCACATTAATGGTCACCTTAACTCCGGCTATACAGCGGACCCGCGCTTACGTCAAGGGATACTTCTCTTAATCTGCTGGTTTCTTATTCAAGATTCTTCTGTTTCTCAGATAGAGCACAGCGTCAACACTAACCATGGTCAGGTTGATGACGTAGAAAACGACGACAACGTCAGGGTGATAAAAAATTTTATGCAAAACACCTGCAAGGTAACCAGCCCAGACAATCAACAAAAAAGCAAGACTTTTACCCTTAACTGAGTGGGAAACAACCGATTTGTGGATAGAGAAAGGCCAAGCAGCGCCGAAGCAGAGAAGCATAACAAGCTCGAAAACACTCATGAACATTCATCCCTTCTGTTTTAGGTGCATAGTAAGCGGTTGCAGTATCTAACATTTGCTTTTTCATAGATTTCTTATACTACTGGAGTTTCCGTAGAAAAAGTTATAATTATTTCAAAATTCACATTAGTATCCATGAATGATTTTGCCGTAAAAAAATTGAAAATATCTACTCATTTCATTGGTGGCTCTGAGGCGATTAACAACAAGACTATTTGTGATTTTTGGCAGTGGGGCTTCTCTGATTTAATGCAAAATACAACGCGAGGAATTTTGGCGGAATATATCGTAGCTGCCTTACTTGAAATCGATGATAATGTAAGAAATCCGTGGTTTCCCTTTGATTTACAGTTAACTGACGGCAGAACGATTGAGATTAAAACTATGTCTCTTCTTCAAGCTTGGAAACAAAAACAATTGTCCTCACCAAGAGTGGTTTTGGTACCAAAAAGAAAATGGGACCCCCAAACTGGAGAAATGGATAAAGAACCAACATTCAATGCTGACATATACATCATTTGCTATTTTAAAGCACGGGATCATGATACGGCTAATCCTCTCGATCTATCCCAATGGGATTTTTTCGTTTTTACTAAAAAACAAATTAATAGAATTTTGAATGGAAGACAATCCATCTCGTTGAAAACACTTGAAAAAAAGGGTATAAAACCCATAACAGCTCAGGACTTGAAAAAAATAGTACAGTCAATTTAGAATTCTTAGGTTTGCTTTTTGGTTTCAGTTTCTGTTGCTCAAAAACTTGTAAAGCGCAACTATGACTGCCAAATATGCAACGGTTCTGATTACTATTAAAACGGCTTCTAAAGCATCCTTGAAGCCTAAAATTGTTGCCAGGTGGGAGACGCCGAATAAACCGAAAGCTATGCCGATGTAAAGTGGTATCCTGCTGCCCCCCTTTTTGTAACCCAAAAATCCCAAGGCAAATATGATGATGCAAAGCGCCAAGTTGATGATGTAGATGGGATCCAACATCAATGCCATGAAGTATACCTGTCACAAGCTTTCTGTTCCACGTTATTAAAATTTGTCGCAGCCACTTTAAGCTATTTTATCGCCCTTTAGTTTAGTGCTCCACGTATCTACAGCAGTTTATTCGTTAATCTTCTTCCTACACCGTACTCGTCTGAGGCAGAGTAGACGGCGAAACTGGCTGTTATTTCTTGACCATCTTATATGCATAGTATATTATTGTCACAATTATTATCCAGAACACAATGTCAGCTAGCAGCCATAGTCCAGAGTCGTAAAGCGAATAATCGTCAGGAGTTCCGGGCACTATGTAGGTGACTTTTTTCAGCCAGAGCATGGGTAAACCGTAACCTGTTATCGCTGCGCCTAAACCTACAGTCATGTCTTGGGAGTACACCGCAGACAACAGCGCAATAACTATGCCGCATATAATTAACAGCAAGATTGTTTTTATTTTCATTTTATTACCCCTCCAAATATCACGAGGTTTCCTCAAAGGTTCTACCTAAAATACATGAGCTTTCTGCAGTGGTGGCGTTGATTTCTGTTTTGTCTAGAAACTGCTGCATATGTGCGAAGTTTTGTCGATTAATGTTGTTTTTTGTATTTTCATTCATGTCTGAGCCGCTCAAAGTTATATTTTCAGATACAACCTAAAGTTATAGTGACGGCGTTTTGCTTTTAACATTTGCGGAACACATCCACAAGGTTACCCTCAGCAACAAGTCAACTTAAGTCTGGGAATGTTGGTTAGCATGAATAATTGTAAATAGGAAAAAAGGTCTAAAACATTGATGAATGAAATCTATTTCACCTAAACCATTAGGGCTGTTTCAGCGTAGGGGTTAACGAAAAACAGAGAGGTGAAAAAAGAATGCAGAAAACAAAGAGGCTTGCTCTGTTGGGTCTTCTATTGCTGGTGTCAGTTGGATCGGCAGTTGTAGCTCAGGCGTCTGGAGTTTTGGGAGGCTTGGCAGGTAACGGTGAGGAGGCTGAAATTAGTATGCGAACTGTAATTGTGCCGGGGATAACAATTACTCCTTCCGTTAGTACGGAGAAAGCAACTGATATTGTGCTTATGGATTCGTGGATACAAGATTTTCTGGATGGCGCAGACAATTACATCATTCAGGTTTCTGATGCTCTTTATGTGAAAAATGTGTACGACGGCGGCAAGACAGCAGAACTTGCTTTCAGAGTGGGATTTGCGAAGGTTACTATTAAAATCACTAACGATTATGGTGAAGAGATCGGTGTGCAAGTCATTGAAGCGATTGTTGACATGGTGAATGAAGAGATAACGGAGCGTTACGAGGTTACTTCCGAAGTAATTAAGCCAAAAGTCAAAGAAGGCATTACACCCCTAAGCGAACTCATGAATAACCATTCACACTATTACGACATAATTGTGACCGTGTCTGGAAAAGTCAGTGCACTAGGCGAAGAAAATAGATTGATGGGCATACCCTTTGACTCACTATTTGAACTTGACGAAACGGTGACAGTGATCTATAGCCACGACGAAGCAACAGTGGACATGTCAGGCATCGAAAACGGAGATACGGTAATAGTTACAGGAAAATTTGGTGATCCCAACTTGATATATGCCACAAAAATCGAAAAATAATGAAACTGGAAGAGCTGACACTTGAAATCACTCACAACTTCCAACTTTTCTTTACCCCGATTAGTTGATGGTAGGTTAACTTGAAGTCAAAACAAAAACTTGCAATAATGGCAACACTGTTCGCTGTGTCCGCGTTTACGTTAGCAGGCAAGCTGTTGATGCCCACGCCGATTCAGATAGTCATTCCCGGAGAAGAACCAATAGTTGTGGGACAAATCTTCAGGTACACACAGTTTGACGTTGCAATCATCAGCATATCCACAATCGTACTAGCAGTCAGCAGCTTCTATTTGCTGTTCGCGAACTCTGGCGACAGCCAGAACATTTCTTCGATCGTTGTTGAGAAACATGATGCTTCAGAGCTTGACGTAAGGTTTGCGCTTCGTCTCTTGGACGGCGACAAAAGACAGGTCTTCAACGAGATAGTGGAGGCTAACGGGGAAATTCTGCAAAGCGACTTGCATGCTCAAACGGGCTTTTCGAAGTCAAAAATTACACGTATTCTGGATTATCTGGAACTGAAGGGTCTAATCATCAGGAAGAGCTACGGGATGACCAACAAGATTGTCATAAACCGAAACGGGCACATCGGAAATGCAAAAGAGCCGTAAATTGACCACATGAAATATTAAAGGAACAACAGCAACAAAAGCTACTGGAGAAACCAATGAAACGGCGGCACTTGGCAATCATATTGGCTATCGTAGTGGTACTGGCAGCTAGTTTAGTTACGCTGGTTTTGCTGGACAACACTCCCGTTGACCGCGAACCAGTGCACTACACGTATAATGTTGTTAATGTGTATCCGCATGATGAAGATGCTTTCACGCAGGGACTGGTTTTTGAGGACGGCTTCTTGTATGAGGGCACAGGACGCTACGGTCAATCAACGCTGCGCCGCGTAGAATTGGAAACCGGCAACGTAACCCAGCTTTACGCGTTACCTGACAACTTATTCGGCGAAGGCATCACAATTTTCGGTGACAGAATCATCCAGTTAACTTGGAAGTCGGGGAAAGGCTTTGTTTATGACAGAAGCTCCTTTGATTTGCTGCAGGAGTTCGAGTACCCCACTGAAGGGTGGGGAATCACGCATGACGGTAGCAGGCTGATAATGAGTGTTGGGAACGAGACGCTGTATTTTCTGGACCCAGAAACCTTCCAAACTATAGGTCAGGTTGAAGTGTACGACGAAGAGTCTGTAACATCGCTTAACGAACTTGAATACATCAACGGAAGGGTCTATGCAAACATCTGGAACGAAGACAAAATTGCGATAATAAACCCTCAGAGTGGACAGGTTACAGGGTGGATAGACTTGGCGGGCATCAACGATACAGAAAACCAGAACATATACACTGTGCTCAACGGAATCGCATACGACCAGAACGGGGATAGACTCTTCGTGACCGGAAAAATGTGGTCAAAACTTTTCGAAATCGAGTTAGTTCCTAAAGAATAATGCTTAGCGTATGTTAGAATGTTTTTTGATACTTTTTATCTTCTAGTGTAAAGCGTTACCACTTTCCGCCGGAACCGCCGCCTCCAGAGCGTCCACCGCCGCCTCCGCCGCCGCCTCCGGAGCCCCCTCCACCGCCACCTCTACCGCCCCACCTTCCGACTCTACCGCCACCGAGACGACCGCCAACCGATATCAGGACAATCACAAAGATGACTATAAGCGCAATAACCCATGGGGGAATCTCTTCATCGGCGGGCGGTTCTGCATTATCGTAGACGTATCTTCCACGTGTTGGCATTTGCTCCGTTTTGTCGATGCTCGGTATCTCCTTGGCGAGGGCTTCAACAGTGGATGCTAGCCCTTCGCCGTATAGTCCTTCCTGAAACTTCGGAACCAAATAATCTTCAGCTATTCTATTGGATTCTATGTCTGTTATGTAGCCTTCCAGTCCGTAGCCTACTTCGATTCGCCATTCTCTCTCCTCCATTGCAACAAGAACCAGAACGCCGTTATCTTTCCCCTTTTTTCCGATTCCAACCACTGGACCGCTGGGCGTATCCAATGGTAACTCGTTGAAGATGTACACGCCAAGCTGCACTATATCGTTAAGTTCGGTTCCATCCTTCCCGATGCCATGACCATACAGGGAGTCAACAACGTAGATAACTATCTCAGCCGTGGTGTTCTTGTCAACTTCAAGAAGATAAGATTCGATGTCGCTTTTCCAGTCGTCAGAAATCACCTGTCCATTAACTGGCGGAACGGCAGCTGGAATCGCCCCTACAAAAGCGGCTAGAATTATCACCGCTAGAAATGGAAGAACAATTTTGCGTGGCACGGAAAGCATCTGAACGCCTCTATGTATGGTCTGTTAGTCTATTGGCACTGGCGGTGGTTCTGCAGCACCAACTTTAGCCTCAAAGTATTCTTTGCCTTCAAATCCCCATCCTGCTGCCCACAGGTTTGCGGGAAAAGACCTTTGTGCCCTGTTGTAGTCTCTTACAGCTTCGTTGTATCTCATGCGTTCTGTGGAAATTCTGTTTTCTGTGCCCTCAAGCTCAGTCATCAAATCCTCTACTACCTGTGATGCCTTCAGATCAGGGTAATTTTCAATTACAACGATCAGATTTGCTACCTCCGAATCAAGTTTGCCTGTGGCATCATTGATGGCGTCTACGTCCCCAGATTGCATCGCAGAAGCCCACTGGCTTCTGAGTTCTGTGACGTTCTGGAGGATAGAGCCTTCATAGTTGATGTAAAGTTTGGAAGCATTCACAACTCTAGGTATCAAGTCGTATCTTCTCTGCAGTTCCTGTTCAACCTGAGCCCATTTTTCGTCCACGGACTCTTCAAGACCCACCAGATTATTGTATGCTCCGAAGTACATCGCCACAAAAATGATCCCCACTACTAGAATAGCAACAATAACTATCACTATTGCGATCCATTTACTGTTCATCATAATCCCTTAATAACTGGGAAAATCAGCAGTAATATCCTTTGCGGAAAAACCTTCAATAGCGATGCGCTAAATTGGGAAAAAATGAAAAAGAAGGGGACGCCCTCTTATTCTTCTAGGATTCTGTTTGCTTCTTCGCCGTAGGCATCCATAACGTAGGGTATTCCAGAGATTTTCGCTGCCTCTTCCGTTAACGCCATGAGGTCCTTGCGGGAGATTGTGGAGAGCCTGAAGTTTCTGCTTCCAGCCATCAACTGCTGCAAGCCAACCTTGAACTTTTGGCAGTAGGTGTAGAGTCCAACAGCACCCAAAGGTATGTCCTTCATCTTTGAACCAAACTTTTCCTTAAGCTCCGAATAGGCAACAAAGATTTCGCTAACGTTACTGCCATACTTGGAAACCGACTTGGGCAAATTGTCCTCCTCTAGCCACTTTGCTATGTTCTTTCCAACCATTCCCGGAATCATCAAGCCTCTGCCCATGCACACAGCCTTAACGTAAGGGCTGCCCATGGCAAGCGCCTTGAACACTCCATCCTCTGACGAGAAGCCGCCAGCCATAGCAATGTCAGGAACCCGCATGCCTTTTCCTTTAAGTTTTTCGCAGAACTTGTACGTTAGAGCCTGCAGATAGAATGTTGGAATTCCCCACTCATTCATCATTGGCCAAGGACTCATCCCTGTGCCGCCAGGAGCGCCATCAACTGTGAGCAGGTCCAGTTTTGCTTCTGCACCGTAGCGTAGTGCCATAGCCAACTCCAACGCAGAGTAAGCTCCCGTTTTCAGGGTGACACGCTTGAATCCCAAGCCGCGGAGGCGATCAACTTCCTCCAAGAATGCCTCTTTAGTTACAAAACCTAATCGGGAGTGGCGCTCAAATTCTTTGATTGCTCCTTCGTTGAATGCTGCTTGGTTCTCTTTCAGAGTAGGGTCAGGCGAAACAACGTAGCCTCTTTTTTTGAGTTCGACAGCGCGCTTCAAGCTTTTAACTTTGATTTCTCCACCAATACACTTGGCGCCCTGCCCCCACTTCAGCTCAATCGTGTCTAAGCCATGTTTCGATGACACGTACTCGGCTACTCCAAAACGGGTGTCCTCAACGTTCATTTGGACGAGCAGCTCACCGTAGCCTTCATAGAATTTCTTGTAAATTTCTATTCGCCGATCCATCTCAGGCGATTTCGTGATCTTCCCATTACTGTCCAGCACAAGACCCGGATCGATTCCGCAAACGTTCTCACCGCAAACAAGCGTGATACCGGAAATTGCGGCTCCTATGGCGAAGTGTTCCCAGTTTTTCCGTGCGATTTCAGTAGAGCCTAGGGCACCCGTGAATATGGGTATTCTCAGTTTGACTTTTTTGGTCCATCCGTAATCTGTTTCGGTGTCCACGTTGGGGAAAAGGGCTGTGTCTGGGGCTGCTTTGACTCCTTCTGGAAGGCCTTTTGCGCCTCGGGCGTAGCCTTGAATGTTCAGGTGTGAGTAGTCTACGGGGTAGTTTTTGTCTGCTCCGGCTGTTATTTCTCCGAATGGTCCGGGGTAGAGTACCTCTCTTCCTCTGAAGGATGATAACCAAATTTCGCAACCGCCTCTACATCCATCGACGCATCTTGAGCAGATCCCGGACATGGGAACAACGCTCTTGGATCGATTGAATGTGCCGGTTGATTCGTCAGCGTTTGGTTTTCTCAAATTCATTCTGTTTCATCTCCGATTTTTTAACACGTTCTTATTACGGTATACGGCAACCTCTTGCCTCATTATAGGTCGGTTCTTATAAGTTTTTTCAATCAAAGGGCATTATTAACGTCAAACATTCATTTTTGCATATACGCAAACCCTAAACCTGAACATTCATTCAGGATTGCAGACTCCGCAGTTCATTCCGCATGGCGCCATGAGTTCAGGCATGAAGTTACTTTTCTGCATAAAAGGCCAATAAATCGATGGCGCCTTAACTGTTTTGCTTGTTATGTCTGACAGTTGGGGCACAGGTACACGTGTCCCCCGCCCATGCTCAGCTTTTCTATCTTGTTTCCGCATTGGGGGCAGGTTTGCTGTTTCATGTTTGGTCCCATGGCTGGGGTGTAGCTGCCCTGCTTTCCGTGTAGGTCGCGGAACTGGTCTTTTCCGTTTAGTCTGAGTCTCTCTGTGAACACGAATCTAATTGCATTGTGGAGGCTCCGCTTTTCTTCCATATTTAGTTCTGAGGCTTTCCTTTTTGGGTGAATTCTAGCCCGATACAGTATGTCCTGGAAGGTGCTGTTGCTTACGCCAACAAGGACAGCGTCTTTTCCAACCAGCACTGACTTTAACATTTTGTTGTGGTCTGCCAGCCGTTTCGAAAAGCGCTCAAAAGTGAACTCTTCATTGGTGGGTGAGAGTTTTGTGGGGTCGAAGTCTCGTTTGTAGACGTAGGAGCGCTCCAGCTCATCATCATTCAGAGCTTGGATGACGCCCATGCTGGTTAACCTGACAGTCAGCAGTGTGCCGTCGCTGAAATCAACTCGCAGATGAAACTTGGGGACATTCGCTGCATCCTTGTTGTAGAAGATTTCGCCGCCGTACTCGGGACCAAGAATCAGGTTGGCTCCGTTGTCGAATTTTACGCGGATCACGTTGCCCCTAGAAGTTGCAGATTCGATTTTTCCGTCGACAAGCTGATTGAAGGACGTTAAGTCCTTGTCCATCATGCCGATTCGCTGTAATCGTTCACAGTCTTTAACCTGAAACGATTTTACACGTTTGCCCTTAAGCTCTTGGTTCATTTGTTCAGCAAGAATCTTGGCTTCTGGAAGCTCAACACTCATTTTCTAACCTCCAGACACTGCACTAAGATTTCAGACTATGCTTAAATGCCTTTGCGAAGGGGTTAACAAGAAAGTGAGTGGGGAAAATGTTTTTCAAAAAAAGGGAGGGGTGTGGTGATTGAAGTTATGGGTCGGTTGCCGTTATTGCTGGTATTATGCTTGGTGTCGGAAACAGTATGTATTTTCCGTGCGTATAGTTTTCTCCAAATAGACCTTCAGCTTTCCAGTTGCCGCATCGATACTTGCCCCAGAAGAATTCTCCGTCGTAGAATCCTGCGAAGACGCCGTTACCGTATATTCCCCAGCAGTGTTTGCCCAGGTTGTCTTGCCCCACGAAGTAGCCGTTTCCAACGAAGCCCCACATGATATGCTTGCCATCATAGGTATACAGCAGGAATCTGGTTCTTTGGCATATTCGGGCATCAGTTTCCTCGTAGGTTTCAGGCACCATTTCCTTTAGGTACCCGAGTTCCAGATTCGCATCGCCAATTTCTTCCAGTTCCTCAGCCACATCAAGTTTCGACCGTTCTTCCACTTGTTTAGGACTTACAGAGTCTGGGGAGACTTCCCTTACAGGACCAAGGCTCTCAGCTGTCACCGAATTCGCAGTCGCCGCTAACTCATTTGAAACATTTGTATTTCTTGCCAAGTTTACATTTGACGCCAACACTGAAGATGCCATTACTCCGATGAGCAACAGCGCCACCACAACCATAGAGACAACGATTTTCTTTTTCATATTTCACGACCAAGTCGTAATTGTGAGCAGGACACAACTTTAAGAAACCCATGGAAAGGCATGAAAAAGCAATTTCAGATCAAGCTTGACAGTTTCCAAGAGAGAGTTATTCTTTGAGGGAATATTTTCTTTTTATGCGTACTAGATTCTGTCTTCTGAACTTGGAGCGTTTTATGATGCCCATTCCCTCCAGCCGCTTAACCAATCTCCAAGTGGTTGTCCTCGGAAGCTTCAGATAATCATAGAGTTCAGCCTCAAAAGCCTCACCATTATTTTCCACCAGAAACTGGATCGCCTGTTTCTCTTCCGGCAACAAATCATTGTGTACCAGAAAGATTCGCTCAGAATCTATTCGCCGTTTTTTCTTTTTAACCTCAACAACTTGAAGTTTCCTTCTTGACCGGACAAAAAAGCCGAAGACAACTATGGATGCGATGACAATGGCTCCCAAAATTCCGTAAACGAGCCAAGGATCAGTTTCTTCGGACAACAAAATTCCAGCTTCTTCAGCCCCGGCTATTGCTTGAGTTGCCAAGTTCATTGCTTCCGAATAGTTTCCGTTGT